>JBEGJD010000030.1:0-4871 GCA_041184765.1 Verrucomicrobiota bacterium
CCGGAGACCCAGGTGGTGGTGCCGCGGATCGCGGGTGACGTCCTCGACCTGTTGTGGCGGGCGACCAACGGCCGTCTTGCCGGCTATCGTTTGGAGACGCGGCCCGAGCACGTGCTCTGTGTGGTGGTCGCGGCCAAGGGGTACCCCGGCAGTTTTCCCAAGGGAGACGCGATCTCGCTGCCGGCGCCGTTGCCGGCTGGTGTAACAATTTACCATGCCGGCACCGCGTGGAACGCGGCCGGGGAGTTGGTCACGAACGGCGGGCGCGTGCTCGGCGTGACCGCGCTCGCCACCACGCTGCGCGGCGCCGCGGATCTGGCTTACGGGGTTTGCCAACGGATCGGTTGCGCGAGCCGGTATTTCCGTCGCGATATCGGGGCCCGGCAACTGAACCGGCGATGACCCGGGCCGGATTCATTCTGGCGGCCGCGCTGGGCTGGGCGTTGCTGGTGACCGCTGCGCGGGCGACTCCGCTGACCAGGGATCTAGGCGACGGGCTCACGTATGTGCGCATCCGGGAGTTGCCGGCGGATCTGCCCGGAGGGGTGGCGGTTCCGGGCCAGGCTCTGATCCTTGATCTGCGTTACCTCGCGGCGGGACGTGACGCCGCGGCAGCGTTGCTGGCCTGGGCGGAGTTTCGCGCCAGTGTACGAACGCCGCTGTTCCTGTTGGCGAATCGCGAGACCGGGGCGGAGCTGAACGCGGCTCTGCGTCGGGTTTCGCGTGGCAAGGGGTGCGTCGTGATCGGCGTGCCTGGCCCCGGCTTCGAACCCCAGTTGCCGGCGAAATCCGAGCCCGCCGCGGAGCGCGAGGCCTACGCGGCCCTCGAGCGCGGCGAACCGGTGATGTCTCTTTTGACGGAAAATCCCGGCAAGGTGCGGCTCGACGAGGCGAGCCTGAACCACCCGCCGGCTGAGGAGGAGGACGCGCCCGCCGCCGAGGCCGTCAAGCCGGCCCCGCCCATCGACGCTGCTCTCCAGCGCGCCTTCCATCTGCATCGTTCCCTGCGCGCGTTGCGGCGGCTGTGAGCAGGTTGCCGGGGCGGAGCGGGGCGTCGGCGGGGTGGTTGTAAAGGAATGGCCGGCGAGGGGCTCCGTTTTACGCGGATATAAAAAACCGCCGCACCTAAAAGGTGCGGCGGTTGAAGTGAAGTCGATCGCGGCCCGCGCTCAGAACCGCAGCGTGGCGCCGAACTGCACGCGCCAGCGGCTGGCGCCGTTGTCGATCACGACTCCGGCGGGGGCGGCGGCCCAGGTCGGGACGAGCTGGCCGGCGGCGTTGTACGTCGCGTTGCCCATGATGCGGCGGTAGTACACGGCGTTGTTGGTGTTGGTGAGGAGCTTCACGTCGCCGAAGTACTGGCGGCTGAACCAGTATCCGAAGTTGATGAAGTCCATGAACACCTCGAGCTCGACCGGGCTGTAGACCGGGATGCGCTGGGTGATGCGGAGGTCGAGCTGGTTGATCCACGGCTGGATGAACGCGTTGCGGGGGGCGAAGCCGCCGGCGTACTTGTTCAGGCCGCTGGTCGCGAGGAAGTCAAAATAGGCGGCCTGCTGGGCGGCGTTCATGCCGGCGAGGCTGATCTTCGGATCGCTGGCGCCGGTGGGAACATACACGAGGTCGTTGGTGGTCACGCCGTCGCCGTTCACGTCGTTGTTGTACGTGTACGAGTACGGGTTGCCGGTGCGGCCTTCGTAGTAGAGCGAGACCTTGGTCTTCCAGCCCTTGCTGGCCTCGAACTGGCGCGCGAGCGTGGTCTGCACGCGGTGGCGCATTTCGAAGTCGGAGCGGGAGACCTCGATCGAGTTCTGATTGAAGACCGCGTTGCGGGTCCAGCCGTCGAGCGCGACGGTTTGGCCGAACGACTGGGCCTCCTTGGCGCGGCCGGTCGTGTAGCTGACGTTGTACGACCAGTTGTTCTTCATCGGGCGGTCGACCGTCAGGCTGTAGTAGGAGGTCGATCCCTCGCCGATGTTACGGACGCGGATGACTTCGTTGAACAACGTGCTGGCGGCGCCGGCGCTGTTGGAGGCGCCGTTGAAGCGCTGGCGTCCGTCGAGGCCTACGGCCGGACCGCTGGTGGCGGTGACGACCAGCGGCTTGATGTTCAGGTTGTCGGTGAAGAACGCCTTGTCGTTCTGCGTGAGGACCGCCTCGGCGGTGAGGTTCAGGCCCAGGGCCGGGATCTTGCGGTCGACCGCGAGGCTGCCGCGCCACACGGAGGGCAGCTTCAGGCCGTTTTGCAGCAACGCGATGCCGCGGCGCGCGGTCGGGTCACCGTCCGAGGGGGCCACGCCGATCGGATTGGCGGGATCGAAGGTGTTGCGCAGGTAGCTGGTGAGGCTGGGCGGCGTGGCGTTGGCGCCGGTGAGAACGGGGCTCTGGGTGATCGAGAAGCGACCCACACCGGTGTTGCCGTAGGCGTTGGAGATGAAGACCCACGGGGCGCGGCCGACGAAGTGGCCGATGCCGCCGCGCAGCTGCATGGTGCGGTCGGAGTCGACCGACCAGTTGAACGCGAGGCGCGGGGAGACGGTCTGCACGCCATCGATATTGCCGTCGTTGCGGACGCCGAGCGCGGTGACAAGGGCCTGGTTCAGCGGCGGGCGGCTCGGCGACTCGACGAGGTCGGTGCGGGCGCCGCCGGTGAGGGTGAGGCGCGGGGTGACTTCCCACTTGGATTGCAGGAAGAAGCCGTTGTTGGAGAAAGACGACACGTCCGCGGCCGGGGTGCCCTGCACATAGAACGCGCGGCTGAACGCGGCGGGGCGGTCGGCGACGAAGTCGGCCACCGAGGCGTAGTCGAAGATGCCGTAGGAGGAGGCGCGGAAGAGGTTGTAGAAATCGCTCTCCTCGCGGTCGAAGCCGCCGGAGAAGGTGAAGTTCTTCCAGAAGTAGTCGGCGTTGCCGGAGTAGCTCTGGGTGTTCACGCGGATGATGTTGCCGTGGCGGAACTGCTCCATGCCCCAGGCAAGGTAGCCGTTGGTCACGTTGGCGCCGGCGCTGTTCACGCCGCTGACGCCCGCGATGCGGACCTCGGGCAGCACGACCGGGTTGGTGGTGAGCTGCTCGTAGGAGGTCTTGGCGTACTTGAACTCCGTCTTGAAATCGGGCGTCCACTGGCTGTTCAGCGTGCCGGCGTAGACCTTCTCGGTGCGGATCTGCGCGTAGAAGTTGGAACTGAGCGCGGTGCCGGCGCTGGTGGCCGGGATCGCGGACGAGAGGATGGCGTTTCCGAACGAGCCGAAGCTGCTGTAGCGGCCGAACTGCGGGAGGGTGCCGATCGTCTCGTTGTAACGCACCGACAGGCGGTGGTCCTTGGTCACGTTCCAGTCGATCTTGTAGAGCTTCTTTTCCTCCTCGGTGACGATCACGCCCGCCCCGCCGAAGGTGCCGGCGTCGAAGCTTTTCCCGGAGGCCGTCTTGATGGCGTTGATCGCGTTATTGATCGTCGTGAGCACGGACTCGGTCGGCGTGAGGCCGGGCGTCGGGGCCGTCTGCTCCCGGTGGAACTTCTCGTAGTTGGCGAAGAAGAAGATGCGGTTCTTGAGGATCGGGCCGCCGAGGGTGGCGCCCCAGGTGCGGCGCTCGTCGAAGGGACGCGTGCCCGCGGTGGCGCCGACGAGGTCGCGGCCGGCGTACTTCTGGTCGGTGTAAAAGCCGTAAAGGCTGCCCTTGAACTGGTTCGTGCCGCTGCGCGTGACCGCGTTGACGGCCGCGCCGGTGAAGCCGCTCTGGCGGACGTCGAACGGCGAGACCGAGATGGAGAACTGCTCCACGGTCTCGATCGAGAGGGGATTGAAGAACGACTGCAGGCCGGAGGCGTTGAGGCCGAACTGGTCGTTGATGCGCGCGCCGTCGAGCATGACGGAGTTGAAACGGTTGTTGGTGCCGACGGCGGCCAGCATGCCCTCCTGACGGTCGCCGAAGACGTTGCGCAGGGTGACGAGTGAGTTGGTGCGCGCGAGGTCGGCGAAGGAGCGTTGGGCGGTCGGCTGCAGCAGCAGGCGGTTGCGGTCGAGCAGCGACGCGGCGCCGGTCGCGCCGGCGTCGAGGGCCAGCGCCTCGTCGCGCACGGTGAATTTTTCCATGACCACGACCGCGCTCTTCTCGAGGACGAACGAGACGTCCACGTCCTGGCCGAGGGCCGTCGTCACGTCGGCGCGCTCGACACCCTTGTGGCCGGTGGCCGAGGCCGAGACCGTGTAGGGTCCGCCCACGATCAGACCGCGGAAGTTGAAGCGACCCGACTCCGAGGTGGTGGCGGAGTACGACGTGCCCGTGGGGGCATGGATCGCGGTGACGGTCGCGTTGGCGATCGGGTTGCCGCTGGTGTCGCGTACCAGTCCGGTCAGACCGGAGGAAACGACGCCTTGCGCGGCGGCGAACGGCGCGAGGGCGAGGGCGAACAGCCAGGTGCAGGCCCTGAGCAGGGCGGCGCCAGCGGAACGTTTGTTTTGGGAGGTCAGGTGCATGGTGTGATGAAACTCAGGGTGAGCGAACACGGGGCCCGCTGGGGGTCTAGCCCGGATTTGGGACTTCGGGCTGGGGCCGGCACCCTGGAGGACACCAGAAACTGCGGACTCACTTCCGCCGGTAGTCGCCCCGACTGAAGTACTTCTCCAGCCAGACGTAGGCGCAGATGAAGAAATAGCGGCTGCCCATCTCCTTGATTTTCAGCTTCGCCACGCCGTGCCGGCGGTTGCGCCAGGAGATCGGGGTGATCGCGTAGGAATAGCCGCGGACGATCGCCTTGAGAGGAATCTCGACCGTGAGGTTGAAGTGCGGCGCGAGGAACGGACGGCAGCCGTCGATCACCGTGCGGCGGTAGGCCTTGAAGGCGTTGGTGGTGTCGTTGAGCGGGATGT
>JBEGJD010000031.1:0-4124 GCA_041184765.1 Verrucomicrobiota bacterium
TAATCGATGCCGGTGGCGACGGTGGGTTCGAGGGAGCGGCCGTCGATACGCACGATCGATCCCGGCGGGTTGAACGTCTCGGCGAAGTTGATGGCCGGGTTGAACCACGAGGCGAAATGGAAGACCGAGCCGACGCTGCGCGTCACCTGACGGCCCTGGACGGGCGGAGGGTTGTAGTCGTCCTTGAAGCGCACGCCCGAGTACTGCGGCAGGGGATTGCCGATCGAGTCGCGGGGGCGGATGGCGGCCTCCTGAAGCGGACCGACGGCCACGCCGTTGGCGTCGCGCGGCGTGTAGGTGAGGCTCGCGTAGTCGGACGGAGCGCCGGACCGGAGGATCCGGTAGGTGGCGGGCCAGTTGAGCGGGTAGTCGCCCTGGTGGATCTGCTGGCGGCTTTCGAAGAAGTAGGAGTCGCGACGGACGGCGCCGAGGACGACCCAGCGGCCGCGGAGCAACTTCGCGTTGAGCGAGGCGAGGGCGTAATTGAAGCGGTTGGTGGTGATGTTCTGGGTGTCGCGTCGGTCGGCCTCGATGGCCCAGATGGGGCTGATGGTCTCGGGGATGTTGGTGTTGGGATCGATGTAGCTCAGCGTGCGGCCGGCGAGGTCGGGCGAAGGCCGGCTGGTGGTGTTCCAGTAACGGCGGATGCGGATGCGCTGGTTGCTGAAGGCCCATTGGCGTTGGTCCGTGCCGCGGGCGACGCTGAGGTAGCGATGGTCGCTGGTGTTCTGGCTGTTGTTGGATCCGCCGAGGGAGTTGAGCGTGAAATTCCCGAAGCGGGTGGGTAGCACGTAGGCGAGGGCGGCGCGGCCGTTGTTCTCGGTGAATGTGCGATAGCCGCGCATGTACTGGCCGTCGCCGTAGGCCTGGAGGAAATTGTCGTTGGGCTGGCCGTTGGGCAGCACGCGGTTGATGTCGATGTAGATGTTGGGCAGGTCGCGGTTGGGCTCCCCGTTGGTGAGAGCGGACGTGCGGTTGAAATCGCCGGCGATCTCGAAGTGCAGGTTGCCGCGCCGGTGGTGGTAGGTGAGCTGCAGGTCCTTGAACCGTTGCGCGAGGATCGGGAGGTCGGGCGACAGCGTGAAATCCTCGGTGGGCGTGCGGAAGAACGAGAAGCGTTCCGCGTTGGCGAAGCGGTCCTTGGGCACGTTAATCTCATAGAGTAGGTTGGCGCCGGCGGTGTTGAACGAGGTGGCGCTGCCGTACGTGTAGCCGGCGATCGGGGTGGTGGCGGTGTTGCCGCCGGCGACGGTGATCGGATCGTTCTGGTAGTTGAACACGACGCCTGGAGCGGCGAACGGCTGGTAAATGAAGTAGTTCGTCCCGCGGCGGTTGACGCCGATCGCGTTGGCGTTGGAGGGCAGGGTCGCCAGGGCGCGCGGCGCGGAATAGGTGGTTCCGTTCCAGCCGGAGAACCGGTCGTTCAGGAACGTCACCGCCGACTGTCTCGAGTTTTCCCCGTACTCGCCCTCGACGCGCAGCTCGCCGTCGCGCCAGGGCTTCCACGTCGTGGTGAGGAACACCGCCTTGCGCTTGTCGAAGTCCTTCTGGCGCCAGCCGCCCGCGTCGCCCCACACACCCGCGGCGCGCACGGCGAAGCGTTCGCCAAGGGGCTGGTTCACGTCGAAGGTCCCGCGGTAGTTTTCCCAGGAGCCCGCGGCGAACTGAAGTTGCCGCACCGGACGCCCGGTCTGCGCGCGCTTGGTGGTCGCCGAGCTGATGCCGCCGAGCGAGCCGTTGCCGAAGAGGATGGCGTTGGGGCCGCGGCCGAAATCGTACCGCTCCAGGTTGTAGGAATCGCCGTTGTTGAACTGCGGGAAAAAGTTCCGCTGCGGCCGTCCGGCGCCCGCGCCGCGCACGGTGTACTGGATCGGATTGAAGAAGAAATTCTGCTGTCCGTTGTCCACCGCCACCGTGCTCGAGGTGGTCCACTCGGCGGCCGATTGCAGGTCGGTGAGGTTGAGCGCGTCGAGAAAGTCGCGGGTCACCACCGAATACGCCACGGGCGTGTCGCGCAGGTCGGTCGCCAGGCGACCGCCGGCCATCGAGCTCGCCGCGGCGAAACCGGTGTCGCGGTCCGTGCTCACCTCAAACGGTGAGAGTCGCACGGCCTCCTCAGAAGGCACCGCGGCGGCCGCGCGCGGGGCGGGCAGGGCGGAGGCGGCGGGCGTGACTTGGGCGCGGGCGGAGGGCGCGGCGATCGCGAGCAGGCAGATTAGTTGCGGCAGTGGGGTTCTCATGGGTGGCGTCGACACCGGCGGGGTGTTCGAGAGGCGGGTGGCCGGTGTCTCCGTTGAGGAATCCGGACCACTATCTCATCGTCAACCCAACACCCGCTTGCATTCTCGCGACCTCGTCGCCCCGCATGTCCGCCCGCCCCCCAGCCGAGACCAAAGCTCCCGACGGTTTGGAGCGTCCTCCGTTGACGCCGCCCTCGTCGCGCCGCCGGTTCCGGCGTTGGGAAATAATCGGGGTCGCCGTGGCCCTGGTGTTCAGCGGCTGGTTCTTCCAATTCATGGTCCGGGCGAACAACGGGTTCGAGGACTGGGGTGATCTCGACTACTACAAGCTGCTGGTGCGCGGCTGGCGGAAGGGTCAATTGAACATCGACAAGGATCCCTCGCCGGAATTGCTGGCACTGAAGGATCCCTACGACCCGGAACAGAACGGGCCGTACAAGCTGGGGGACATCTCGCTCTACAAGGGGAAATACTACACCTACTTCGGTGCCGCGCCGGCGCTCACCTTGATGTGGCCCTACGCCGTGCTCACGGGCCGCGAGTTGGTGACGGGACAAGCCACGCTGGTGTTCTGCCTCGTGGCTTTGCTGACGGCCTCGTGGCTCTGGCTCGCGGTGCGTTGGCGATATTTTCCGGACAGCCATCCGCTCATCGCGCCGGCCGGCGTCCTGTGCCTCGCGTTTGGGACGCACCTGCTCGCCTTGGCCCAGCGTCCGATGATGTGGGAATTGCCGATCTCCGCGGGCATCGCGTTCGTGCTCCTCGCCGCCGCGGCCTGCTTCCGGGCGGTGCACGGTGAACGGCCGGTTCTTGCGATGGCGGCCGCGGGACTTTGCCTCGGGCTCGCGGTGGGCTCGCGTCCGACGTGTCTGCTGGCCGGAGGAATGCTGCTGATCCCCGTCTGGCGCGCATGGCGCGAGGCGCGTCCCGGAGCCGAGTGGTGGCGACTCGGTTTGGCCGCCGGCGTCCCCCTCGCGCTCTGCGGTCTGGCAATAATGGCCCACAACCACGCGCGTTTCGAAAACCCGTTCGAGTGGGGTCAAAACTACCAGCTGTCGGGCGCCTACGAGAGCAAACTGGTCCACTTCGCCGCGCGGTTTTTCCCGCACAACTTTTCCGTCTACTTTTTCCAGCCGCTTTTGTGGTCGACCGAGTTCCCCTTCGCTTTCGCGCAGGCGATCGAGATCTCGCACATCCCGGACTACTTCGGAACCGAGGAGGTCTGCGGTATCGCGGTGACGTTTCCGTATGTGTGGTTCCTGCTCGCGCTACCCCTCGCCTGGTGGCGCCGCGATGGAAGCGATTTCCGCGGGCTCGGCGCCGCGGTGCTCGGCCTCGTGCTCTACGTGGTGCCGGTGGGTGGGCTGATCCTCAGCTACTTTTCGACCACGATGCGCTATCAGACCGACTACGCCGTCGGGCTGGCCGTTCTGGCGCTTATCGGACTGCTCGCATTGGAGCGGCGCGCTCAGTCGGCGGGACGCCGATGGAGGCGGGTTTTGCTCGTTTCCTTTTCACTGGCGACCTTGACCACCGTCTCGGTGGGTACGCTCGTCGCCTTCGATTATCACAGCCGCTCGATGCGGCAGCCTTGGTCGCGGGGATGGCAGCTGCTGGCGGCAAAGACCGAGGGCTGGCTGGCGGAGACGGCACGTCTGGCGGGAGCCGTGGATGGCCCCGAGGTGCTGAAGGTGCGCTTTACGCAAAGGCCGACGGGCACGACCGAGATTTTTTGGCGGCCCGCGGATGAAAGCGTGCCTCACCGCATCCTCGTCGAACACATCGGCGAGCGGCTGATCCGTTTCGGGGTGGTCGTGGCGGACGCACCGGTGATCTGGGGGCGGCCCTTGAAGTGGGACCCGGGGCACACGCATACGGTCACGG
>JBEGJD010000032.1:0-3806 GCA_041184765.1 Verrucomicrobiota bacterium
ACCGCATCGAGCTCCTGGCCGACCTTGAGCAGCTCGGAGGGCTTGGTGATGCGCTTGGTCCAGGACATCTCGGTGATGTGGACGAGGCCCTCGACGCCCGGCTCGATCTCGATGAACGCGCCGTAGGGGACGAGGTTGACGACCTTGCCGTGGACCTTGGAGCCGACCGGGAACTTGCGGTCGATCTCGTCCCACGGATTCTTGGTGGTCTGCTTGAGGCCGAGTGAGACCCGCTCTTTGTCGCGGTTCACCTCGATGATCATGACCTGGATCTCCTCGCCCTGCTTCACCATCTCGCTCGGATGGGAGATACGGCCCCACGACATGTCGGTGATGTGGAGCAGGCCGTCCATACCGTCGAGGTCGATGAACGCGCCGAAGTCGGTGATGTTCTTGACCACGCCCTTGCGGACCTGGCCGGGCTGGATGCTGTCGAGGAGGGCGCGACGCTTCTCGGTGCGCTGCTGCTCGATGAGCTCGCGGCGGGAGAGCACGATGTTCTTCCGCTCGAGGTTGATCTTGAGGACCTTGAAGTCGTAGGTCTGACCGACGTACTGGTCAAGGTTCTTGGGGGGCTGGATGTCGATGTGCGACGCCGGCATGAAGGCGTCGACGCCGATCGAGATGATGAGACCGCCCTTGACCTTGGCCTTGACGCGGCCGGCGGCCACGGAGCCCTCGGGGAACTTGGTGAGGATGTTATCCCAGTTCTTCTTCTGCTCGGCCTTGTCGTAGGACAGCACGGGCGCGCCGGACTTGTCCTCGAGCTTCTCGACCATGACGTCGATCGAGGAGCCGATCTGGAGCTCGCCGATGTCGATGAACTCGTTGGCGGGGATGACGCCCTCGGACTTGCCGCCGATGTCGACGACGACCTCGTTCTGGCGGATTTCGGTGATGGTGCCCGGGACGATCGCGCCCTCCTTCAGTTTGTCGAAGGACGACTGGGCGAGCAGCTCTTGCATTACTGAACTCATATGCGGAAAACGCCGGCCGGCCGCCTGCTCCAAGGACGGTCATCCGACGGGTTCGGCCCCGCGCTAGGCGGTGCCGGGATGGTTGAGGTTGAACTGACGGAGGGGGTTGGCGGGAGCTCGCGGCGTAACGCCAACCTGACCGACTGACAGCCGCGAACGGTCAGGCTCCCGAGCCCGCGCGACTCGCGCAAGTCCTAATTCCGGTCAGTTCCCGGATGCGGGGAAACCCCGACGAACTCCTTCCCGCTTGCGCCCATGGCCGGAAACAAAAGAGGTGACGCCATGCTGATGATCGCCTGGACCACGGTCGCGACCCAAGCCGACGCCAATCGCCTGGCCTCCGGGGCCGTGTTGGCGGGCCTTGCGGCCTGCGTGCAAATCGACGGTCCGGTGCGTTCCCTTTACCGCTGGGAGGGAAAGCTGGAAACTTCCGATGAGTTCCGGCTCACCTTCAAGTGTCTGCCCGGGCAACTCCCGGCCTTGGAAAAGCATGTTCTGGGAACCCACCCTTACGACACGCCGGAGTGGATCGTGGTCGAAGCGGCGGCCGTAGGAGAAAAGTACTTGTCATGGGCTGGGGCGAACGCTCACCTTCCGACCCTTTAGCAAGTCGCCAACCTTCAAAACGACCCGCCATGTCACAGCATCGCAGCCTGCAGGGCTCCTCCGGAATCGTGATCAAACGCAACGTCCTCAAGCGCTTCGAGCGTCTTGAGCTGCTCCGCAAGCGCGGCCAGTGGAAGGCCGGTGATCGCGTGATGGGGCTGCGCAAGACCAAGCCCGACGTTTGATCATCGCTCTTCTTTTCCGGCAGGCAGTTTCGACTGCCTGCCTTTTTTTTGCCCGACTCCGACCTTTCCCGCCCGCCGCACCATGATCGACCTGATCAAGAAACTCGTCGACTTCATCCTCCACATCGACCGCCACCTGGCGGAGATCATCGCCTCCTACGGGCTGTGGACGTACGCGGTGCTGTTTCTGATCATCTTCGCGGAAACCGGCTTGGTGGTGACGCCGTTTCTGCCGGGCGACTCTTTGCTTTTCGCCGCCGGGGCCTTCTGCGCGAAGCCCGAGACGGGACTCAACGTCCACCTGATGGCCGGGCTGCTCTTCGTTGCGGCGGTGATCGGTGACACGCTTAATTACTGGATCGGCGCGCGCATCGGCCCGGCCGTGTTCAAGCGCGAGGACTCCCTGCTGCTGCGCAAGAAGCACCTCGAACGCGCCCACGCCTTCTTTGAGAAATACGGCGGCCGCGCCGTTATCCTCGCCCGCTTTGTCCCGATCGTGCGCACCTTTGTGCCGTTCGTGGCCGGCATCGGCAGCATGTCGTACCCACGCTTTATCGCGTACAACATCATCGGCGGTTTCATCTGGATCTACTTTTTCATCTACGCCGGCTTCTGGTTCGGCAACCAGCCGTTCGTGCAGAAGAACTTCAAGCTAGTGATCCTCGCGATCATCATCCTCTCGGTGCTCCCGATCGTGTGGGAAGCCTGGCGGGCGTGGCGCGAGTCAAAGCGCGCGCCGGAGCCCGCTTCCACAGGAAAGTAAAGTCGGCCCCGCGGCCGGCCTTGCGCCGGGGACGGAGGCCGCACAACCATCCGGGACACCCCACCCCGCTGATGAAACCGGAATCCCCCTCCCCGGCCACGCCCGGGCGCCTCCAGTCACTCGACACCTACCGCGGCCTGATCATGGTCTCGCTCGCGTTCAACGGCTTCGGCCTCGCCGCCACCGCGCGTAATCACCTCAAGACCGAACCCGACTCCGGCTTCTGGCGCGCGATCTACCATCAATTCGAGCACGTCGATTGGACCGGCGGCGGCTACTGGGACCTCATCCAGCCGTCGTTCATGTTCATGGTCGGCGTGTCGATGGCGTACTCGTACGTGCGCCGTCAGGCCGAGGGCCAATCGTGGGGCCGCATGTTCGGCCACGCGTGCTGGCGCGGCGTCGCTCTCGCGTTCCTCGGCATCTTCCTGATCTCCAACTCGCGCCCGTCCACCGAGTGGTCGCTGATGAACGTGCTCACGCAAATCGGCCTCGGTTACCCGTTCCTCTTCCTGCTCTGGGGTCGTTCCGTGCGGGTCCATGCGATCACCGCCGCCGCGCTCCTCCTTGGCACGTGGTTGCTGTACACTGCGTGGCCGACGCGCGGCATCGATCCGGCGCAAGGCGCGCCGCAGGTCGGCGTCACCGCCGCGTGGGCGAAGGATCACCTCACGGGAATTGGTGCCGCGTGGCACAAGAACGCCAACGCGGGCCACGCGATCGACCTCTGGCTGCTCAACCTGCTCCCGCGCCGCGAGGCGTTTGTGTTCAACGGCGGCGGCTACCAGACCATCAACTTCATCCCGTCGCTCGCCACCATGCTCTTCGGGCTGATGTGTGGCGAACTCCTGCGCTCCAGCCGCACCGCCGCCGCCAAGTTCCGTCTGCTCATCGCCGCCGGTGTCGCCGGCATCGTCGCGGGCCTTCTCTGGCAGGCGCTCGGGTGCCCGATCGTGAAGCGCATCTGGACTCCCTCGTGGGCCCTTTACTCCACCGGCTGGTGCTGCCTCCTGCTCGGCGGACTTTACGGGCTCGTCGATGTCGCCGGGTGGCGCCGCTGGACGTTCCCGCTCCTCGTGGTCGGCATGAACTCGATCGCGATCTACGCGATGGGCATGCTGCTCAAACCGTGGACCGCGAAGACGCTGCAAACGCACCTCGGCAACGACCTCTTCCAGATCCTCGGCGCCGCCAACACCCCCGCCGTTCAGGCCACCTTCACCGGACTCGTCTTCTGGTTCATCTGTTTCTGGATGTACCGCCGGAAGATATTCC
>JBEGJD010000033.1:0-2905 GCA_041184765.1 Verrucomicrobiota bacterium
CAAGACGCGATCAATTCGCCGCAATCACACGCTGCGCCCATCGGCCCAGCGGCACCATGATCGCGCAGAGGACGGCCGGCACCCACGCGCCGCAGACGAGCAACGCGGCCGCGTCGACAAACGGAATGAAGGCGAGCAGGCGGCCCACCGACCGGCCGATTCTCGCCACCGGCGCACCGGGCAGATACTCGCGACGCGCGAGCAGGCTCAGCCCCACGATGTACACGAAAAGGACCGCGAGCCACGCGAGGAGACCGGGCGTGAAACCGTGTCCGGGCAACGAGGCAACCGTGAGTCCCAACAACACCCGGCAGCCGGCCATCAGTACGACGGATCCGGCCCAACGTTTATGCGTCCAATCGTAAGCGAGGATGACGCCCGCCAAAGCAGCCGCCCAAACGGGTGACGCGCCGTTGAAAACGAGCAGCCCGAGCCCCGCCGCCATCTGCACCGCAGCCACCGCGGCGGCCGCGGCACGCGACACTGCTCCGCGCGGGATCGCGCGTTCCGGACGATGCCGGGCGTCGAACGCGGCATCGGCCACGTCGTTGAAGGTCGCGCCACCCGCGTAGACGAGCCAGCCGGCGACCACCGTCAGCGTCAGCGGGACGACGGCAGGGAAAGGAAAACCCGGCGCGGAAAGCACCAGCGCCGCGAGCACGTTGCCGGCGACCGAGGGAAAGTTCCCCGCTCGGGCGAGATCGAGCCAGACGCGCGCGCTCATGCCGCCGATTTCGTCGTCACGCGCGGGCGGCGGCTTCCGCCAGTTCGCGCGACGCGAGCCCGCGCCGCGCGAGCGCGTCGAGCGTCCATGCGTATTCGCGCACCAGCTGGTCCTCGATAGGCAGCCGTAACGCGGGCGGCAGAACCTCCCACGTGTAAGTCTCCATCTCGAGATGCGCGCACGCCTCGGGCCGCGCCGCCAGCCAGTCGAGCGCTTCGCGGAGATGATCGCGGGTGTCGCGGAAGGGCTCTCCGGGCGCCGCGTGCAGCGGCACATGAAAATGCACGCGCCACTCCTCCCCTGCAGGCGCGGGATCCCGTTCCGCGAGCGCGTCGGGCAGGTCGGTGAAGCGCCGCCGGACTTTTCCACTCACGGGATCCCCGGCGACCACCTGGTGCAGGTACACCGGCTCGACAAACGCCGCGAGCGCCGCGCGACCCGCCGCATCGGGCTTCACCCGCAGGGCGGAACTAAGGTGCAGCTTGCTCAACCGCAGCCCCGCGGCGGCGAGGCGATCCAGCGCTGGCGCCGCGGACTCGAATTCCACCGCAAGGTGGCAGCAGTCGTAGTTGACGCCGACGTGGCGTAGGAGCCCTTCGCGGTCGACGGCGGGCTCGGCGGCGCGCCACGCCTCGAAGAAGGCAACGGTTTCGGTGGTCGTCTCGATCTCACAGCAAGGCTCGGGCTCCAACCCGAGATGGAGATCGCGACCGGTGCGCGCGGCCAATTCCGCGATGCCCCGGGCGCACTCCGTCAGACGCGCGAAGATCCGCGCGCGCCGGGCCGGCTCGGCGGCGACGAACGCCTTGAAGGAGGCCGGCACGGTACTGACGCTCGCGGCGGCTCCGGCCGGGGCTAGTTCCGCCAGCAGCGAGAAAAGCCGCAGCGTGTAGTCGACCCGATCCGGCGTCGACCAGTCGGGTGCGTACACCTGCTCCTTCACCCGGGTCCCGTGGAAGCTGCCGTAGGGAAATCCGTTTATGGTGAAAATGTAGCAGTCGTGGCGCTCCAACCACGCGCGGAACGCGGCCAGTTCCGCGGGCTGCGCGAGCTCATCCGCCGCCCTGCGGCCAAGGCGGAGACCGATCGCGTAGGAACGCCCCGACGCCACGCGGCGGCGCACCGGCAGCGTGTGGCGCTCCAGGGCGGCGAAGGTCTCGGCCCACGTCTCCCCGCGGTGCACGTTTGTGCAGTAGGCGAGGTGCAGGCCGGACGAGAGTTGCATCCGCGGAAAGAGGGCGAAGGCCGCAGGCTCAGGGGGCGTCCGCGACACGGAACCGCGGGCACTGCGAAAGGAAGCGCACCGGGTTGCGGTAAAGAACGGCGTCGACGAAGTCCTCGCTGTGTCCGCGGCGGCGCATCTCGAGCGCGGTCTTCGGCACGGCGAGCGGATCGCTCACCCCCCAGTCGCAGGCCGAATTGAGCCAGATGCGTTCGCGGCCGCAGATCTCCAGCATGTCGACCGCGCGCGGCGGGGAGGACTTCGAGTCGGGGTAGAGCGTGATGCCCGCCCAGAAACCGCGGTCGAGCACGTGCTGGATGGTGTGCTCCTCGACATGATCGATGATGACGCGCTCCGGGCGCACGCCGCGGTGCGAGGAGAGCAAGTCCAGGATGAGACGCGTGCCCTTGAGCTTGTCCTCGAGGTGCGGCGTGTGGACGAGGATCAGCTGGTCGTGGCGCACCGCCAGCTCGACGTGGTGCTCGAGGACGGTGAGCTCGTTGCGCGTGTTGCGGTTCAGGCCGATCTCACCGATGCCGAGGACGTTGGGCCGCTGGAGAAACTCGGGGATGAGGGCCAGGACGTCGCGGGCGAGCGCGAGATCCTCCGATTCCTTCGGATTGAGGCACAGCCAGCTGTAATGCGGCAGCAGGAACTTCGCGGCGCGGGCCGGCTCGTACTCGGTGAGCTGGCGGAAGTAGTCGCGGAAACCGGAAACCGAGCCGCGGTCGAATCCGGCCCAGAATGCCGGCTCGCACACGGCGCGGCAACCGGCGGTGACCATCGCCTGATAGTCGTCGGTCGTGCGGCTCACCATGTGGCCGTGGGGCTCGATGTAGCGCATGGCGGGATCAGCGACGGCGGGCGGCGCGCGTTTTCAAGGGAGCCGGAGCGCGCCAGGCGCCCAGCGCGGCCTTGCCGGAGGAAACAGGCTCCGGCTCGGTCGTGGGATCACTCAA
>JBEGJD010000034.1:0-10859 GCA_041184765.1 Verrucomicrobiota bacterium
AGGAAATCCTGAGGCACAAATGGCTGGAATCAGAGCGCCTCGGTTACGACATAGGCTTCGAGCGCGCGCTTTTGGATTGGATCCGCAAGCACCGGGAAGGTTGGCGGGCGGCGCGGAGGCAGCAGAATCCGATTTCTTCCGGACAATCCGCCTCCCCCTTTACGTCGGCGGAAAACAGCACCACCGGCTCGGCGGCCTGAGTCGGTCCGAAGTTATCCGTCCGAGACCTCGTTGGGACGGGATCGACCACGCGCCTCAAGGCGCCGCGGACTTCCGTAAAGCAAACGAGCCGGGCGAAAAGCCCGGCTCGTTCATAAGATCCTGGAAATCAGGACGATGCTTACTTGATCTCCTTGTGGAGAGTGTGGCGCTTCAGGTGCGGGTTGTACTTCTTCTTCTCGATGCGCTCGGTGACCGTCTTCTTGTTACGGAAGGTCAGGTAACGGGAAACGGGTTTCCCCTCCTTCTTGGCCTCGGTGCACTCCAGGATGACTTGCTCTTGCATGGTTTTGAAAAGGTGAAGGCGAGGAGGAAACCGGCGGCGACGGGCGGCGCAACCCCAAACTAACGTTTCGCACCAGGATCCGGTTCCGTGGCCTTCTTGGCCTCCGTCTCCGGAGCGGGCTCGACCGCGGGAGGCGGCAGAGGACGACTGAATGATGCGCCTTCCAACCGCGGGTTCGCCTCGATCCGGGCGATCTTCGTCTGCTGCGTGACCTTTCCATCGATCGACAGCGTGATCGTGTGGGGCAAGAGCACGCCCTCGACCGAGCGGTAGTCTGCGTAGTGGGTAGTAACCCGGATACCGCGTCCGCCGGCGCTCTCACGCTGCTCCACGCGCATCTGAATGAGACACGTTTCCTCATCCACTATGAGAGAAAAGGTCTCCACCAGCCGCCGGGTCACCAACACCCGCAGCATCTTGCGTCCGTCGGCCTCAAACTGCCCCGCATACTCCAGGGTGAAACCCCTGCCCTCCCCGGCCACCAAGGGATCGTCAAACTCGGCGTCGGCCATGAAGGTCCGCGCCGCACCGACGGGCATCTCACGGTACCGCGGCGGCCACAAAGCCGTGTCGAATTCCCAAGGCACTGAGCTTCCGTCCCATCCTTGGACCAGCGTTCGCCCTCCCTTCTCGGTCTCCAGGCGAACCAGATTGGGACGCGCCGCCATCATGGAGAATTTCACCTGCGCGCCCGAGGCCACCAGGACGTGACCCTCGGCGCGGAAGGATTTCAGGGCTTCGATTCGTTCACGCCCGCCCAGCACCGCCACATGGATCTCCGCAATCTCCGCCGCCCGGTCCGCCCGCAAGGAGGGCAGGAGCACCAGGGTGAAGAAAATGAGGAACACACGAGACATCGCGCGCAACCTGCCGCTTTCGCCGTTCCGGCACAAGCCCGCGCGCCGCGGCAATCGGCATCGACACGCCCGTCGCCCCGTTTCTCCTTCACTGACCGCTCCGCGTGCCCGCCGAAGTCACCCGAATTCTTTCCGACCTGCATTTCGGAGAACATGCCAGCCGCGTGCGTCACTTGGACCGGCTGCGGCCGCTGCTGGCGGGCGCCGACCAGCTGGTGTTCAACGGCGACACCCTCGACACCCGCCCCAGCCCGAATGAGGCGCATTCGGCGGCTTGCCGAACGGAGGTGCAAAACTTCATCCGCCAACATGCGCCGCCAGCGACCTTCCTCACGGGCAACCATGACGCCGACATCAGCGACCGGCACCACCTCGAGCTCGCGCAAGGTCGCGTGTTCGTCACGCATGGTGATATCCTGTTCGATAACCTGGTGCCCTGGAGCCAGGACGCCGCGGAGGCGGGCCGACGTATCGCCGTCGAACGCGCCCGTGAACCGGACCCCGCGCGTCTTAACCTCGAGCGGCTACTTGAAATCCATCGCCGCGTCGCCGGCGGAATTCCGCAAAGGCACCAATCCGAACGGAATCGCGTGCGGTTCGTCGCGCGTTACCTGGCTGATACGCTCTGGCCGCCACACCGGACTTTTCTGGTCCTTGCCGCCTGGCGGGCGTTGCCGGAGCGCGCGGCCGCCCTCGCCCGCCAGCACCGGCCCGCGGCGCGTTTTATTGTCACCGGTCACACGCACCGCCGGGGAATCTGGCCCCGGGCCGATGGGCGCGTCGTCATCAACACCGGCTCCTACACGCTCCCCCTCGACCCCGCCGCGGTGGACGTGAGCGACCGCAACGTGACCGTCCGCGAAATCGTCCTGCGCTCCGGAGAGTTCCGCTTCGGAAGGACACTCGCGACGTTTCCGCTCGCCGCACCGGCGAATGCCGCGGAGAAAACAGAGACATGAGCATCGAGTTCGGCTGGTGGAACCGGGACGAGGAGGGCCGCAAGTTCGAGGTGAGCGCCATCGTGCATGGCGGAAACATCGAATGGACGCGCCACCAGGGGCACCACACTCCGTGGGAGCCCTACGAGCCGAACGACGACGATCGCACGCGTCTGATCGCGGAGGCGGAACGACGCCTGCCGCGTCGGCTGATCACACAGAAGCAATTCGAGGAAATCCGGCGCCTCAGTGAGAACGAGGGACCGGGCGGAATTTCCGGGCGGCGTTACCGTCCCTCACCCGATCTCTGAACGCTCAGCGCGCCGCCTTGCGGAGGGCGCGGATGAGCTTCGTGAAGTCAGCGGGCAACGGCGCGCGGAGATCGAGTTCCTTACCGGTCGAGGGATGCGCGAGTACCAGGTGCTCGGCATGAAGCATCACCCGGGCCGGCTGTTCCTTGAGGCGAGGGTCGGGCTTCCAACCGTAGAGCGCATCACCGAGGATCGGGTGCCCGAGCGACTTAAGGTGCACGCGGATCTGGTGGGTCCGCCCGGTGAAAATGCGGCAACGGAGCAGCGCGGCGATGTCGCCGAAGACCTCCACCCGCTCCCAGTCCGTGCGCGCCGGCTTTCCGCCCTCCCCGATCGTCATACGATGCCGGTGCACCGGGTGGCGGCCGATCGCCCGATCGATGGTGCCGCTCAGCAATTGCGGCACCCCGGCGACGAGCGCGACGTACTCCTTGGTCAACGTGCGGGTGGCGAACTGGTCGGCCAACGCGCGGTGGGCCTGGTCGTTCTTCGCGACGACGATCACGCCGGTCGTCTCCTTGTCGAGCCGATGGACGATACCGGGCCGCTCGACCCCGCCGATGCCGCTCAACGAACCGGCGCAATGCGACAGCAACGCGTGCACCAGGGTGTCGTCCCCGGTCGCGGCGCCAGGATGGACGATCATCCCGGAGGCTTTGTTGACCGCGAGCAGGTGGCGGTCCTCGAACAGCACATCGAGCGGGATGTCGGCCGGCTTGAGATCGGCGGCGGCGACGGCGGGAAGCGAAAACTCCAGGCGATCACCGCCCGCGACGGCAGTGTCGCGGGAAAGCACGATGTTCGCGCGACGCACAAGCCCCGCGTCGAAGGCGCGCTGCAAAGCGGTGCGGCTGTGCTCGGGAAAAGCGGCGGCCAGCACGCGATCGGCGCGGGCCGGTCGGCTGCCCTCGGGGACGAGGAGTTCCTGCGGAGTATTCAAGTCAGGCCGCGGCAGCAATCCGGTTGATCGTCGCCACCATCGCATCCCGCTTCGCCGCGGGCACATCCGCGACCTCCCAACCGGCCCTCGCCACGGAGGCCAGTTCGGCCCGCGAAAAGGAAAGCTCCTCGGCCAGCGCCGCGTACTCCTCGTTCAGCGAGTTCGCGAAACACAGCGGGTCGTCGGTGCTTACCGTACAGCGCACACCCGCCGCCATCAGGCGCCGGATCGGGTGCTCGCGCAGCGAAGGGACAACACGCAGGCCGACATTGCTGAGCGGGCACACATCGAAGGTGACGCCGCGCTCGGCCGCGAGCCGCACCACCGCGGGATCCTCGATCGCGCGCACGCCGTGCTGGATGCGCCGCACGCCGAGCACTTCGATCGCCTCCCGCACCCTTTCCGCACCGTCGAATTCACCCGCGTGGCACTTGGTCACCTTGCCGGCCGCACGGAGACGCGCCCAGACCGCCGCCGCGTCGCGCGGCGTGGCCTGCACCTCGTGGCCGTGGAGGTCGACGCCGGTCAGCCCCTCCCATTCATGGAGGCGGTCGATGACCGGCCGCAGTTCGCCTTCGAAATCGGTGCGCAGCATTCCCGCGAAGACGCGCACCTCGAGGCCCGCCGGCGCCGCGGAACGGATGGCTGCGATGATCTCCGGACCCGGCACATTGATGAAGCGCGTGACCGGAAGATGGAAACTGGTCTCGACGTAGCGGACATTCTGCGCGGCGTGCTTCGCGAACATCAGCCGTGCGGCCTCGTGGTAGCGCTCGGCCGACGTGAACCACGGCAAAGCATGCTCGAGGAGGATACGCTCGAAATCCGGGAATGAGGCGTACCGGTACGAGCGCGCGCGGAAATCCGGATCCGGCCGCCAGCGCGCAGCATCGAGCTGCACCAGCAGCTCGTAGGGCAGCGCCCCCTCGACGTGCAGGTGCGTCTCGGTCTTGGGCAGCGCCTGAATGAAGTCCCGCATCAGGCCGCCTTGCCCAGCAGGTAGTCGGGATTGAGTTTGTGGAGCGACTTGGGGACGAAGATCCCGTCCTTGCGGATCAGTTTGCCGTCGAACCAGATCTCGCCGCCGCCGTATTCCGGACGCTGGATGCACACCATGTCCCAGTGGACCTGCGACTTGTTGCCGTTGCCCGGATTTTCGTAGGCCTGGCCCGGCGTGAAGTGGAACGAACCCGCGATCTTCTCGTCGAAGAGGATGTCGCGCATGGGCTCGCGGATGTGCGGGTTGAAGCCGATCGCGAACTCGCCGATGAAGCGCGCCCCGGCGTCGCTATCCAGGATCTCATTCAGGCGGCGGGTGTTGCTCGAGGTCGCCTCGACGATACGGCCGCCGCGGAACGCCAGGCGGATGTTGTCGAACGAAGTGCCGAGATAGACGGTCGGCGCGTTGTACTGCACGTGCCCCTCCACGCTGTCCTTAACCGGGCAGGTGAACACCTCGCCATCGGGGATATTGCGCAGGCCGCCGCACGGCTGCGCGCCGATGCCCTTGATCGAGAAACGCAGATCCGTGCCCGGCCCCTTGATGTGGACTCGATCCGTGCGGCGCATGAGGTCGGACAGCGCCTTCATGCCCGGCGTCATGCGCGCGTAGTCGAGGGTGCAGACCTTGAAGTAAAAATCCTCGAAGGCCTCGGTACTCATGCCCGCCTGCTGCGCCATCGCCGAACTCGGCCAGCGCAGCACGACCCACTTGGTGCGACCCACGCGGTGGTCGAGAACGGGTTTCATCAGTCGCGACACCAGCTGGACCTTGCTCGCGGGCACGTCGGAAGACTCGAAGATGTTGTCGGAGCCGCGGATCGCGATGTAAGCATCCATGCGTTGCATGCGCGCGAGCTCGACGTCGGCGTGCACCGAGAATTGCGCCTCCTCCGCGCCGACGGACAATTCCCGGGTGACCCGGGCCCGGTGGATCTGCACGTAGGGATGCGCCCCACGGGCCCGCACCGCCCGGATGAGCGCGATCACCATGGCGTCCGGGATGTCGAACGCGTCGATGAGCACGCGCTCGCCCTTCGCGAGCGAGGTGGAGAAGCCGGTCAGTCCGGCCGCCAGCTGCGAGTAGCGGGGGTCGATGATCATACGGGCAGACTAACGGCGCGCGCCGAATCGTCCGCAAGGGGAAATCCCTCGCTCCAAAGTCACGCGTCCGTCCGAACCGCGCGCGCGGCGGGGAAACAAATCCGTCCCACTGCCTCCTCGAAGTCGCCCGCGCCGCGCAGGATCTCGATCTCGAGCCGCAGGTAGTAGATCGGCAAGGGGCAGGCCACGCGTTCGCTGATGCGCACGGCGTCCTTCTCCGTGGTCACGAGGCACTCCGCCCCCTCGCGTTGCGCGAGCGAGAAGAGCTCGGTGAAATCATCGTCCACAAAACGGTAATGATCCAGATAGCGCTCCCTGGCCACGAGGGTGGCCCCGAGGTCGCGGAGGAATTTCTCGAAACTCTCGGGGGTCGCGATCCCGCTGAACGCGAGCACCCGCCGTCCCCGCAGGTATTCCAGGGGCCGCCGGCCATCGGGAGCATCCGCGGCCGCGCCCAGGAGCCGGAGATACTGTGGACGGTGAGCGCACTCGATGAGGTCGGCCGCGGGATTATGCTCCGTGATCAGACGCTCGAGCTCCGGATCACGACGGCCATCCGACTTGGTGAGGAAAATGTAATTCGCGCGACGCAGGTGCTTGATGGGCTCGCGCAGGATGCCGCGGGGCAGCAGGTGGCCGTTGCCGAACGGGTTGGTCTTGTCGACCAGCAGCAGGTTGAGGCTGCCCTTCATCGGAAGGTACTGGAAGCCGTCGTCGAGCACGAGGGTGTCGCAACCGAAGCGACGGATGGCATACTCGCCCGCCTTCACGCGGTTCTTGTCCACCAATACGACGACCCCCGGGAGGTTGCGGGCGAGCATGTAGGGCTCGTCGCCCGCCTGCTCGCTGTCGAGGAGCACCTGCTCTCCGTCGCTGACAATGCGCGGCGGCGGCGGCTCGGCATGCGTGAGCGCCCACCACGCGCGGCGCCAGAGCGGCGGAGACTTGCTCTTATAGCCGCGGCTCAGGATCGCGACCTTGCGACCGCGATCACGGAGAGCCCGCGCGAACTTCTCCACCACGGGGGTCTTGCCGGTGCCGCCCACGGTGAGGTTGCCCACCACGACCACGAGGCAGCCGAGCGGCTGGTCGTGGAGGATCCGATGCTGGTAAAGCCAGAGCCGCGCCTGCGTGATCCCGCTGAACAGCCACGAGAGCGCCTGCAGGAAAGCCCCGTACACGGCGGTGCCCGCGCCCGCGCGGCGGCCGTAGATCACGTCCACCGTGAAGAGCTCGAGCTCGTTCAGCCGCCGTCGAAGCCAGATTTTCGCCATGAAGTTCCCGCGCGGAAAACCTAAGGTTGACGCCGCCGCCGGCGTAAACTGTTTTCCGCCGCCCGGCCCTGCGCCGGCTCTCACTTCAACACCAACAGCGCGGTCGGGGGAACGACCCGCGTGCCGCGCCCGCGGACCGCGACGGAACCCGGGCCGCCGACGTCCTCCATGAGCTACAAACTGTTTATTCCCGGTCCGATCGCCGTCTCCGAAAAGACGCTCCGCGCCATGGCGCGCCCGATGATCGGGCACCGCAGCACCGATTTCGTCGCGCTGTACCAGTCGATCCAGCCCGACCTCCAGTCGCTGATGGGCACCAAGGACCCGGTATACCTTTCCACCAGCAGCGCCTGGGGCGTGATGGAAGGCGCGATCCGCAACGTCGTCCGCAAGAAGGTGCTCAACTGCATGAACGGCGCCTTTTCCGACAAATGGTACGACGTCGCCCTGCGCGACGGGAAGCAGGCGACCGCGCTCCGCTTCGACTGGGGCAAGCCCGTCGATCCCGAGGCCGTGCGCCGCGAACTCGCCACCGGAGGCTACGACGCCCTCACCCTCATCCACAACGAGACCTCCTGCGGCTGCATGAGCGACCTCGCCGCGATCATGAAGGTCGTGCGCGAGTTTCCCGAGGTCATCTCCATCGTGGACACCGTCAGCTCCTTCAGCGCGATGCCGCTCCCGAAGGACGAGCTCGGCATCGATGTGCTCGTCACCGGCTCGCAGAAGGCGCTCGCGCTGCCCCCGGGCCTGTCGCTCGTCTCCGTCTCGGCCCGCGCCCTCGAGCGCGCCGCCGGCACCGAGGGCCGCGGCTACTACTTCGACTTCGTCGAGTTCCAGAAGAACCACGAGCAGGGCATGACGCCCAGCACGCCCGCGATCTCGCTGATCTACGCCCTGCATTCGAAGCTCGAGGACATCCGCGCCGAAGGCGTCGCCAACCGCCACGCACGCCACGCGCGGCTCAACCGCACGGTGCGCGAGCACGTCCTCGCCAAGGGCTTCACCATGTTCCCGCCGGCCGGCTACGGCTCGGTCACGCTGAACTGCTTCGCCAACAACCTCGGCTACGATCTCGCCGCGCTGAACAAGACGCTGAAGTCGAAGCACCGCCTCGTGATCGACGGCGGCTACGGCAAGCTCAAGGGGAAGACCTTCCGCATCTCGAACATGGGCGACGAGACCGACGAGACGATCGCCGCCATGCTCGCCGCGTTCGACTCCGCGCTCGCCGAGACGCCCCGCGCGCCCGCTGCCTGAGCGCGGCGCGCGTCCGCGCGGGGGTGAAACACGCGCGGACGAAACAAGTTCTTGCACTTCACGCGGGCGGCACTAACGCCTCGCCGCCGCATGAAAACCCTCGTCATCGCCGAGAAGCCGTCCGTCGCGGCGGATCTCGCGCGCGCCCTCGGCAAGATCCCGAAGAAGGGCGACCACTATGAGAACGACGAGTACGTCATCAGCTACGCGCTCGGGCATCTGGTGGAACTGGAGATGCCGGAGGACATCGATCGGAAGAAGTACGGTTTCTGGCGCCTGGAGACGTTGCCGATCCTGCCGGAAAAGTTCGGCCTGAAGCCGATCGAGGACAGCAAGGAGCGCTTCACCGCGGTGAAGAAGCTGCTTTCGCGGAAGGACGTCGGGACCGTCATCAACGCCTGCGACGCCGGGCGCGAGGGTGAGCTGATCTTCGCCTATCTTTACCAACTCACGAAGTGCCGCCTGCCGGTGAAGCGCGCTTGGATGCAGACGATGACCACCGAGGGCATCCGCGCCGCCTTCAAGGATCTCCGCGACGGCGAGCGGATGCGGGGCCTTGAGGACGCCGCGCGCTGCCGCAGCGAGAGCGACTGGCTGATCGGCATCAACGGCACGCGCGCGCTCACCAAGCGCATGTTCGGCTCGCGCGCCGGCAACGTGGCCTCGGTGGGCCGCGTGCAGACCCCCACCCTCGCGATCGTTTACGCGCGGGAACTGGAGATCCGGAATTTCATCCCGCGCGACTACTGGCGGATCACCGCGACGTTCGAGGTCGCGCAGGGCCGCTACGAGGCGACCTACCAGCGGCCGAACTTCCGGCGCGCCGAGGGCGATGAGCACGACCGTGCCGATCGCGTCTGGGACCGCGCCGCGGCGGAGGCCGTCCACGCCGCCTGCCAGGGCAAGCCGCCCGCGACCGTCACCGAGGAGCGCAAGGCCAGCACGCAGGCCTCCCCGCGCCTCTACGATCTGACCACCCTCCAGAGGGAGGCCAACTCGCGTTTCGGTCTTCCGGCTCGCCGCACCCTGCAGATCGCGCAGGCGCTCTACGAGCGGCACAAGATGATCACCTACCCCCGCACCGACTCGCGCGCGCTGCCGGAGGATTACATCCCGACCTGCCGCGAGACGCTGCGCAGCCTCGGCGGCACGCTCGCGACCCACGCGCAGAAGGTGCTCGATGAGGGTTGGGTGCGCCCGAACAAGCGCATCTTCAACAACGAGCAGATCTCCGATCACTTCGCGATCATCCCCACGGTCAACGAGCCGAAGAACCTCGAGGACATGGAGGCCAAGGTCTACGACATGATCGCGCGCCGCTTCGTCGCGGCGTTCCACCCGGCGGCGGAATTCGACGTCACCACGCGTATCTCGACGGTCACTCCCGGCCACGATTTCCGCACCGAGGGCAAGGTCCTCACCTTCGCCGGCTGGCTGGCGGTGTACGGAAAGACCAGCGTGGACGACTCACCCGACTCGCGCGCGCTGCCCGCGCTCTCGGCCGCCGACGGCAACCCGGCCAAGGCCAAGACCGTCGCCGCCGAACTCCACGCCGAGGCCACCAAGCCCCCGCCCCGCTACACTGAAGCGACGCTGCTCTCCGCCATGGAAGGCGCCGGCAAGCTGGTTGATGACGACGAACTGGCCGAGGCCATGAAAGAACGCGGTCTCGGCACGCCCGCCACGCGGGCCGATACCATCGAGGGCCTGATCAATCAGAAGTACCTGGATCGTCCGCAGCGGGAATTGATCCCGACCGCCAAGGCCGAGCAGTTGATCCAATTCCTTGGCGCGGTGAAGGCCGAGGAGCTCACGAAGCCGGACCTGACGGGTGGCTGGGAGTTCAAGCTCCGCCAGATGGAGCACAACAAGTTCTCCCGCGAGCGCTTCATGGAGGAGATCGTCTCCATGACACGAGGCATCGTGGAACGCGTGAAGGGCTTCGAGGAGGACGACTCCGTCGCGCGGGAAACCGCGATCCTATCCCCCACCGACGGCAAGCCCCTGCGCGAGACGTTGCGCGGCTATAAATCGCAGGACGGCGAGTTCATGCTCTACAAGGTCATCGGCGGCCGGCGCATGGAGGAGTCCGAGATCGCCGAACTCGTCGAGAAGCGCCAGGTCGGCCCGCTGGATGGTTTCATCTCCGCCCGCACCCGCTCGCGCTTCGCCGCCATCCTGCGGCTCGTGCGCGACGAGGAGAAGGGCAAGTGGCAGGCCAAGTACGATTTCGGCGAGCAGCAGGACATCGGCGCGCTCGAGTCCTTCTGGAAGGATCCCGGCTCGGGGGCCGAGCTCTGCGAGTCCGGTAACAGCTACATCCTGCGCGAGCGGGAGGGCGAGGCTTGGAAACAATCGTTCCGCGTGGGCCGGCTGATGTGCCAGAAGTCCATCCCGCGGGAAGCGGCAGTGCAGCTGGTGACCGCCGGCAAGACCGACCTCATCCAGGGCTTCATCTCCAAGAAAGGCCGCCCGTTCGACGCGTTCCTGAAACGTGAGGGCGCGAAGATCGCGTGGGAGTTCCCGCCGCGTAAAGCCAAGCTGGACAAAGACGGCAACCCCATCGCCCGGAAGGCGAAGACCCCGCCCGACCTTTCCAAGGCGGTCGTGATCGGTCCCAGCAAGAGCCACAAGAACGGCGAATTGGTCGAGACCCCGGAGGCCTATTACG
>JBEGJD010000035.1:0-6562 GCA_041184765.1 Verrucomicrobiota bacterium
CGCCGGAGGAGACCGTCGAGATCATGGCCTTCATGGAGGCGGCCGACGAGAGCAAGCGCCGCGGCGGCGCGCCCGTCTCGATCGCCGACGTGATGAAGGCGAACCAGCCGCGCTGAGGCCCAGCGCGGGTAAGCCGCGCCGGGATGAGCAAGGGAGAGGGAGTGAGGGCGAGGCGGCGGAAGGAGTGTCCGACGATCCGAGGATGGCGCCCTCGGCTACATCGCACGCCTTTCGTCGCGGAGCGGCGGACGGCTTCTCGGATGGAGCTGTCTACGGCGTAGCCGCGGCCGTCCGGTCCTTGGGCGGCGTTGACACCCGGTTCGTGCTCCGGAGTTTTTCCGCGACCCTATGAACCACCCATCCCTGCGCGTAAAAGGCCTGCTGCACCACCTTTTCATCTGCCTGTTCCTGAGCCTGTCCGCTTTTCCCGGGCACCTCTCTGCCCAAGCGCCCGCCGCGGGTGCGATCGAGGGCCGCGTAACCAATCCCGCGACCGGTCTCGTCGTGGAACGCGCCCGCATCGTGGTGGAAGGCACCGCGCTGGAGGCCTTCAGCGGCACCGACGGTTACTACCGGATTGATGCTGTGCCGGCCGGCACGGCCCGCTTGCGCGCCACGTTTTCCGGCTTCCCGGCCGCGAGCGCGACGGTCGAGGTAGCTGCCGGAAAGGCGGTGCAACGCGACTTCCAGCTTTCGCCCTCGGGTGCCGTCGCGGAGGGGGCGACCGTGCGGCTCGATGAGTTCGTCGTAGCGACCTCACGGGAGATGAGCGGAGCGGCGCTCGCTATCAATGAACAGCGCTACGCACCGAACATGCGGAATGTCGTCGCGACTGATGAGTTCGGGGACATCGCCGAGGGCAACGTGGCCGAGTTCCTGAAGTTCATGCCGGGCGTGAACATCGACTACGCCGGCGGCAACGCGCGCGACATCTCGCTGAACGGCGTACCCTCGACCTACGTGCCCGTTACGCTCGACGGCTTCGGCCTCGCCAGCGCGGTGGGCGGCGGCGCCGGCGGCACGGCGCGCTCGGTGGGACTCGATCAGGTGTCGATCAACAACCTGTCGCGCATTGAGGTGTCGTTCTCGCCCACGCCGGACTCGCAGGGCAACGCCCTGGCCGGCTCCGTGAACCTTGTGCCACGCAGCTCGTTCGAGCGCGTGCGCCCCGCCGGCAACTTCAGCACGTACCTGATGCTGCGCGACGACATCAAGAAGCTCGGCAAGACGCCCGCGCCGCGCCACCCCACACGCAAGATCCATCCCGGCGTGGACTTCTCCTACGTCGCGCCGGTCAGCCGCGATTTCGGCTTCACGCTCTCCGGCGGTTTCAACCGCCAGTACTCCGGCGAGCCCCAGATCGTGAACACCTGGCGCGGCACGCAGTCCGCCACGAACGGCACTACCTTCCCCCACACCTCGTTCGACCGGCCGTACCTTACGTCCGTCTCCGTCCGCAACAGCGGCAAGGACACCAAGCGCACCTCGTTCGGCTTCACCGCCGATTACCGGCTCACGCCGCGCGACCGATTCTCGGCGTCGCTGCAGTACTCGACGTTCTACGTGAACATCAACCACAACGAGCTCACGTTCGACGTCGGCCGCGTGAACCCCGGCGACTTCAGCCTCACGTCCGTCCGCGGCGCCGCCGGCCAAGGCACGCTCCAGCTCGCCACCACCGGCAACACCCGGAGCAACTGGACCTTCATGCCTTCGCTCACCTGGCGGCATGACGGCCCGGTCTGGAAGTTGGACGCCGGCTTCGCCTACTCCCGCGCCAGCAATCGCAACCGCAACGTCGAGTCGGGGTTCTTCGACTCGACCACGTCCCGCCGCACGGGCGTCACGATCGGTTTCGCCGACATCTTCTACCTGCGGCCGGCGATCATCACCGTCACCGACGCCGCCGGCGCGCCGGTGGATCCGTACGCCCTGCGAAACTACGTGCTCACCGCCGCGGGCGGCAACACCCGCAGCACCGACGACATCAAGCGCACCCTCTACGCCAATGTGCGGCGCGACCTGGCCGGGGCCCTTCCGCTGTCGATCCGCGCCGGGGTCGACTTCCGGCAGGCCGAACGCGACCAGCGCTTCAGCGTGCCGAACTACACTTACGTCGGCCGCGACGGCGTGGCCAGCACCACGCTCACGGCGACGAGCGACGACCTCGCGCTGCCGTTCCTCGACCCGAGCTTCTCCGACCGCCAGCCGTCGTATGGATTCCCGAAGTTCCAGGGCGTGAGCAGCGAGCTGTTCTACAACCACTTCGTCGCGAACCCCGCGCAGTTCACCACCAACGCCAACACCACCTATCGCAACGAGGTCACCAACTCGAAGTTCGCCGACGAGCTCGTGTCAGCCGCCTACCTGCGCGGCGACCTCCCGCTATTCTCCAACCGCCTCAAGCTCGTCGCCGGTCTTCGCGTCGAGCAGACGAACATCCAGGCCGAGGGCCCGCTCTCGGACCCCACCCGCAATGTCCTGCGCGATGCCGCCGGCCGGCCGGTGCTCGGCGCCAACGGTCGCCCGCAGGCCATCGTGCCCCCCACCGACGCGCTCGGTGTCTCGCGCCTCACCTTCCTCGATCGCGCCGCCACCGCCGAGAAAGAGTACCTGCGCTGGTTTCCGAGTCTCAACGCCGCCTGGAACATCCGCGAGAACCTCATCCTGCGCGGCGCCTGGTACACGTCGATCGGCCGGCCCGACTTCAACCAGTACTCGGGCGGCGTCACGTTGCCCGATCCGGAGAATCCTTCCCCCGCCGATCAGATCACGGTGAGCAACGTGAGCATCAAGCCGTGGAGCGCGCGCACCTTCAACGCCCGCCTCGAGTACTACCTCGAGGGCGTGGGCCAGCTCGCGGTCGGCGGCTTCCGGCGCGAATTCGAGAACTTTTTCGGCAGCACGACCCTGCCGGCGACCGCCGATTTCCTCGAGCTCTACAGCCTCGATCCCAACGTCTACGGCCGCTACCCGGTCGTGACGCAGTACAACCTCGACACCAGCGTCCGGATGGAGGGCCTGAATCTCGGCTACAAACAGGCGCTCACCTTCCTGCCGCGCTGGGCGCGCGGCGTGCAGGTCTTCGCCAACGCGTCCACGCAGCGCCTGCTCGGCGCGCAGGGCTCCGCGAACTTCCCCGGCTTCATCCCGCGCACCTACAGCTGGGGTGTCAGCCTGAACCGTGAGCGCTTCAGCCTGCGCGCGAACTGGAATTACCGCAGCCTCCAGCGCCGAGCCGCGATCGCCAACGGCGCCAGCATCGAGCCCGGGACCTACACCTGGTGGTCGAAACGCCTCTACCTCGACCTCAACGGCGAGTTCTCGCTCACGCGGCGCCTCTCGCTTTACGCGAGTATCCGCAACATCGGCTCCGCGCCGGACGACATCAAGGTCTACGGCCCCAGCACGCCCGAGGTCGCGCGCTTCCGCAGCCGCGTCGACTACGGCTCGCTGTGGAGCTTCGGACTCAAGGGCACCTTCTGAACCGGAAAGGCGGCCCGCGAAACCGTTCGGGCCGTTAACGCGACTCGACGCGGCGGAACAACGCGAGCCCCACGGAGGCGAAGACCACGTGGGGCAGCCAGAGCAGCAGGTCGGGCCTAAGCTCGGGCTGCTTGTCGAGCCACTTGATCGCGACCGTGAGCAGGTAGAACCCGAGCACCAGCAGGAGCGCGAGTCCGAGGTTGGCGGAGGTCTCCCGCCGCGAGACGCGGATCCCGAGCGGCACGCCCACAAGCGCGAAGCAGAGGACGGCGGCGGCCTGGGCCCATTTTTCCATCGAGATCATGGCTAGCCGCATACCCGCGCGCGCGTGCTCAGCCTTCTTTTCCGGAGCCGGTGTTTCGGCAGCGTGGCGCGCACGGATCGCCTGCAGCTCACCGTAGGGCAGCCACTCCTCCTTCAACCGTACGAAGTGCTCGCCCATGTAACGGTCGAGCGGGATGCGGATCTCGTCGAAGCGGCCGACCGTCACCACCCGCGGCGCCTTGCCGAAGTTCTCCGGATCGGCGGGGTCCCGCTCTTCCACCGTCGCACGGGTGAGCGCCGGGATGAGGCTGTTGGTGGCCTCGTCATACTCCACGCGACCCGACTCGGCGCGCACCAGGCGGCGCACGCGCGACTGGCGGTCGAGGTCCCAGATCCAGATGTCGCGCAGCACATCGCCGTCCCGCGCGCCAACGTAGATCACGGCGCCCTTGAAATCGCGGATGAATGTCCGCGGCACGATGACCCCGAGCGGATTGGCCCGGATGGCCGCGGGCAGCTCGCGGTGGAATTGCGCCCGCGCCCACGGGGCGGACTCCAGGTTGACGTACAACGCGAGCAGCGTGCCCAAGGCCGCGAGGATGAACACCGGGCGGGCGATCCGCGCGAGGCTGATGCCGGCCGCCCGCATGGCTGTGATCTCACTGTCGGCGGAAAGCCGCCCCAGCGTCAGCAATACGCCGGTGAGGATGCCCATCGGTAGCGCGAACGAGATCGCGAAGGGAAAGAGCAGCGCGACCAGCCGCAGGAAGGTCGCGGCGCCAAACTGCCCCGCGAGCAGCGGCCCGAGCAGGTCGCGCAGCACGTTGGGCAGCGCGACGACGAACGCGAAAAGACCGACCGCGGCGGCGCAGGTGAAGAGCACGCTGCGGAAGATGTGGCGGTCGAGCAGGTTCACTGGATTCCCCCGCGCGGAGGTTGGCGCCGGGCCCGCGCGCGGCGAGGGAATTTCGGAGCGGGAGCGGAAACCGCCCAACCGTGATTACCAGCTTTCCTGATTTCCAGATCTCGCCTGGCAACTCACCCGACCAACGGTCGTTCCCAGATTTTCCTCACTACCTCCGTACCCTCGGCACTGCTTTCTCTCTGCACCCAGTGTCCAAGACTTTTCCCCGACCCAAATGCTCCCGGCTTTCGTGGATTCGCTGTGTTTCGTGGTTCCCCGCCTCAGCCCCTCTCCCTGTTTCCCTTCCGCAATTCCTCCACCACCGGCAGATCCGCGGGGGCCAAGTCGTAGGTTCCGAGCTCGTCCAATTCAACCCAGACGAGACCAACGTGCTCGTGCGCATGCGGGGCGGGACTGGCGGGGGCGAGCCGGCAGCGGAGCGGGATCATGTCGATGACGGCGAATCCGTAGTCGTGTTGGAACCGCGGCAACGGTTCGATGGCGGAGATCTCGATCCCGAGTTCCTCGCGCAACTCGCGGGCCAGCGCCGCTTCAGGAGTTTCACCCGGCTCGACCTTACCGCCCGGAAATTCCCAATTGAGGCCGAGCTTCTTGTGCGCGGGCCGCTGCGCGAGAAGGAATCGCCCCCGATCGTCGGTGATCACCGCCGCGACGACCGGTACCGGCCGCTTCTCGCCGGCTTCCATCGGAGGGCACGCATTGGACGACATCGCCGCAATCACGCAGAGCCGACGGCCTGCCCCAAGCCCGAAAACGCCAATGTCCGAAGCGGTGAGGACAAGGCGCGCGGATCCAATGCGACGCGGTAAAAAACCCTCGCGCCGCTCCGGAGCGGCGTGATTCTCGGCGCGATGTCCGATTCAAGCGCATCCCTCTCCTCTCGCCCGTCGGAACGGAGCCGGGGGCGTCGCGAGCGGCCGCGGATTCAGCCCGTGGAGAAAACCCTGCTGGCGGTAGTCGCCGTGCATCTGGTTTTCCTGCCATGGGCGTTCGGCTCGGTGCATCTGCCGGCGCAGATCGTGAGCGCGGTGCTGGCGGTGGCAGCCTTCGCGATCAGCCTGCTTCCGCGTACTATTCACCCGGAGGAATCGGGCGGAAACACGCTCCGCTTGGTGCCGGGACGGAGACTGCTGCGCTTCCCCGTGTTTTGGCTCGGCCTGCTTCTGTTGGGCTACGTGGCGTTGCAGGCGAGCAACCCGGTCTGGGCGTACATCACCGACGGAAAGTATTTCTGGATGATGCGGATTCCCGGAACCGACTGGCTGCCGCCGGGCGTACGCGTGCCCTTCGAGAAGTGGGGCCCGTGGCGTTCGTTCATGGTCTTCGGCGGAGCCTGGCTCACGGTGTGCGCGATCTGGATCGGTTTCACGCGGCGGCGGACGCTGCAGATCCTTGTGGGAGCGCTCGCCGCGAACGGGCTGCTGGTGGCGCTGCTCGGCGTCGCCCAGCGGATGACGCGTACGAATCAGATCTACTGGAGCGCGGATTTTCCCGGCGCGATGACGTTCGCCTCGTTCGTGTACAAGAATCACGGGGCGGAGTACCTGCTGCTGGTGCTGGCATCCGCCTGTGCGCTAGCGGGATGGTTCTATCTCCGCGGCCTGCGCCGGCTGGAGAAATCCAACCCGAGCGGCGTGCTAGCGTTCGGGGCGATGTTCATCGCAGTGGCGATCGTGACGAGCTACGCTCGCGGGGCCACGTTGACGATGCTCACCTACCTGCTCGCCTGCATCATAGGTTTTGTCGTGCATCAGCTGAGCCTCCCCAAGGAGCACCGGCGCACGCCCATCCTCGTAGTGATGGTCTTTGTGTTCGGTTATTTCTTGAACACGGGTCTGGAGGCGCTGCAGGCCGGTGAGGCATGGGAGCGCATCAAGAGCGGTGTTA
>JBEGJD010000036.1:0-7313 GCA_041184765.1 Verrucomicrobiota bacterium
ACCACCGGGCCCGCGAACGCCCCCCGGCCCGCCTCATCCACGCCAATCAGGTGCTCCACCCCGGAGATCTGCCGGAGGTCGAATCCCCGCAGTTGGCGGCGTTTCATCGCGTGATGTCAGCGGAACCCGCCCGCCACTGGCAAGTCGCGAGGCCGGCGGCGGACGCGCCGGCGCGCCGTCCGGAAATTTGCTTGAAGCACCCCTTGTCGCGGCGAGCCTTCGCGCGTGTCCGAGAAACGTCCTCTGCTGATGCTCGGGCTCCCGAAAGGAAGCCTCGAGGAGTCCACCAAGAACCTGTTCGCCAAGGCGGGCTGGAAGATCACGACCAGCTCCCGCAGCTACCGGCCGTCCATCGACGACCCGGAGCTCGACGGCCGCTTCATCCGCGCGCAGGAGGTCAGCCGCTACGTCGAGCACGGGTTCTTCGACTGCGGGCTCACCGGCCACGACTGGGTGCGCGAGAACGGCTCCGACGTCGTCGAGGTCTGCGAGCTCGTCTACAGCCGCGCCTCGACCCAGAAGTCGCGCTGGGTCCTCTGCGTGCCCGAGGCCTCGCCCGTGCGCACCGCGGCCGACCTCGCCGGCAAGCGGGTCGCCACCGAGCTGGTCGAGACAACCCGCCGCTACTTCGCCGCCAAGGGCGTGCCCGTGGAGGTCGAGTTCTCCTGGGGTGCCACCGAGGTGAAGGTACCCGATCTGGTCGACGCCATCGTCGACATCACCGAGACCGGCAGCTCGCTCCGCGCGAACAAGCTGCGGATCGTCGACACCTTGCTCGAGACCAGCACCAAGCTTATCGCCAACAAGGCGAGCTGGGCCGACCCCGCGAAACGCCGGAAGATCGAGACCATCGCCCTGCTTCTCCGCGGTGCCCTCGAGGCCGAGTCGAAGGTCGGCCTTAAGATGAACCTGCCGAAGGCGGCCCTCGACGGCGTTGTGCGCACCCTGCCCGCGCTGCGCAACCCGACGATCTCCCAGCTGAGTTCCCCCGACTGGATCGCCCTCGAGACCATCATCGACGAGAGCGTCGCGCGTGAAATCATCCCGCAGCTCAAGGCGCTTGGCGCCGAGGGCATCGTCGAGTACCCGCTCAACAAGGTCGTCTACTGAGCGCCGCCGCGGCGCTTCCCGCCATGCCTGACGTCACCCTCGGCCTGCTGCAGCACGCCTGCGGGGAGTCACCGGCGGACAACCTGCGCCGCACGCTAGCGCTCGCGGAAAAAGCCGCGCGGAAAGGCGCCCGCATCATCTGCACGCAGGAACTCTTCCGTTCGCAGTACTTCTGCCAAGCGGAGCGGCACGAGTACTTCGCCCTCGCCGAGACCATTCCGGGGCCGAGCACGCGCGCCTTTCAGGGCATCGCGAGAAAACACCGGGTCGTCATCATCGCCTCCCTCTTCGAGCGCCGCGCGGCCGGGCTGTACCACAACACCGCCGTGGTGATCGACGCCGACGGACGCCTGCTCGGGCGCTACCGAAAGATGCACATCCCGGACGACCCGCTTTACTACGAGAAGTTCTACTTCACGCCGGGTGACACCGGCTTCCGCACCTGGGACACGCGACACGGCCGCGTAGGCGTGCTCATCTGCTGGGACCAATGGTACCCCGAGGCCGCGCGTCTCACCGCGATGCAGGGCGCCAACCTGCTCGTTTATCCGACCGCGATCGGCTGGCACCCACGCGAGAAACGCATCCACGGCTCCACGCAGCACGAGGCTTGGGAAACCATCCAACGCTCCCACGCGATCGCGAACGGCTGCTACGTCGCCGCCGTCAACCGTGTCGGCCACGAGCGCCCCGAGGGCGGCGATGGGCTCGAGTTCTGGGGCCGCAGTTTCGTCGCCGGGCCTGACGGCCGCGTGCTGGCCCGGGCCTCCGGAGATAAGGAAGAGATCCTACTCACCCCGCTCGATTTCGCGAAGGTCGACGCCACGCGCACCCATTGGCCCTTCCTCCGCGACCGCCGGATCGACGCCTACGACGGCCTTACCCAACGTTTCCTCGACCAGCCATGAAACCCACCCGCGACCACCTGTTTCTGCTCACGCCGCTGTTTCCGGACGCCAAGCTCGGCCCGGGCCGCTATCACTGCCCCGAGTGCGCGCAGGTCGAGGGACTGCTGAGCTACTTCCCTTACCTCCGGAATCGGCTGGAGATTTCCTACGTGGACTTCCCCCGGCCGCGCGCGGAGGTCGTCGCACTGGTCGGAGCGGAAAACCAAGGCTGCCCGGTTCTGGTGCTCGGCGGAGCCGCACCCAGCGGTTTCAAGGTGCGCCACCACGTGCCGACCGGGCGCGATTTCGTCTCCGGCTACAAGGAGATCGCCGCGTATCTCGCCGCCGCCCACGGCTCCTCCGAGGCCCATTCCTAGCATGGGTGGAAAGGCCACTCCCGCCGCCCTCGGCTTCCGCCTGCCGGCGGAATGGGAGCCGCAGGCCGCCGTGTGGCTTTCGTGGCCCCACCGCCGCTCGACCTGGCCGGGACGTTTCGACGCCTGGTGCCGCGACAACGGCCCGATCTTCGTGCAGCACCGCCGCACCGGCGAGGTCGCGCTCACCGACTGGCGCTTCAACGCCTGGGGCGGCAAGTACCGACCCTATGACCGGGATGACGCGATTCCCGGACGCATCGCGCGGACCCTCAGCCTGCGGCGATTCCACCGCGACATGGTGCTCGAGGGCGGCTCGATCGACGGCAACGGCCGCGGCCTTTTGCTCACCAGCGAGCAATGCCTGCTCAACCCCAACCGGAACCCGGAGCTCTCCCGCGCCGATATCGAACGTGAGCTCCGCGAGATGCTCGGCGTCCGCCGCGTGCTCTGGCTCGGGGAAGGCATCGTCGGCGACGACACCGACGGCCACGTCGATGACGTGGCGCGCTTCTTCCGTGCCGACGCGATCGTAGCCGCGACGGAAACGAACCCGCGCGACGCCAACCACCGCCCGCTGCGTGACGTTTGGGAGCGACTGGAGTCGTTCCGCACCCCGGCGGGAAAACGCTTCGATCTGGTGCCGCTCCCGATGCCGCGCGCCTTTGGCTTCAACGGCCAACGCGTCCCGGCGAGCTACGCGAATTTCCTCGTGATCAACGGCGCCGTGCTCGTGCCGACCTTCCGCCAGCCGAAACGGGACGCGGAGGCCTGCGCGGTCCTCACCGCGTGTTTTCCCGGCCGCGACATCGTCCCTATCGACTGCCGCGACCTCATCTGGGGCCTCGGCGCGATCCATTGCCTCACGCAGCAACAACCCGCGTGAGACCCTCCAGCAACTCTCCGTCGCTTCCGCTCCTCCCTGCTGGCGCGGCGTAGCTTGAGCAACGCCTCGGTTGCGGCAGAGCCTCACTGGAGTTTGGAGCCAGCAGATTTTCGGGGATGCAACCGGCCGCCGCACCACAGACACCGGCGGCCGATCAACGGCGCGGGAGCCAAACAGTCATGTCACCCTCACCGCGATTTCCCCAGGCGAAATACGGCGTGAAAGTGAGCGCAAAAGAGCGCGGGGCCGCATCACCGACCTCACGGTACAATTCGTCCTTCGCCCACGGCCGTGTCCCACCGGCCATAGCGGGCGCAGTCAGCATCATGACCTCCGCCCCCGCAATAGTGCGCCGCTCCCGCTTGAAAACCGGACGTCCGCCCGAAACCGGCAGGACCACGTCGGCAAGGCGGACGTCGCCGGGAAGATCCGCGGCCTCGACACAGTAAACCAGAGGTCCGCGCCGAAGCGCCACCTGGTTGAAGGTCTCCTCCACCAGAGGATTGGCCTCCAGCAACACAGGCGTCAGCTCGAGTTCGAGTTCCACGACATCACCCGCCTTCCAGTTGCGCCGCACTTCAGCAAAGGTGCCCGGCGCGGAAACCGGAACCGCGGTGCCGTTGACGCGTAACCGAGCGCCTCCCGGTGCGACCCAGCCGGGGATCCGCAGACGCAACGCCAACTCCGCGGCCGGGGCCTCCTCGATGACCAGCCGCACGGCGCCCTCCCACGGATAGTCCGTCTCCTGCCTCAGTCGCAGGCGACCTCCACCTGGCCACGTCGAGTCGAGCGAACTTGCCGCATAGAGGTTCACCCAGACCGCACCGGCGGAGCGGGCGTAGACGTAATTATGGGCCTCCGCGATCGTGCGGACCACATTGGGCGGGCAGCAAAAACTCGATTTGATGTTGGGCGTCCGGGAACGAGACCAACGCAACGGCCAGGTGAAATCCGCCATGCGCCGCAACGGGTTCACGTAGAAGTAATGGCGACCCTCGAGGCTGATGCCCGGCAGAATCCCATTGTACAGGGCCTGCTCGAATCGGTCAGCGTGGTTTGCGTCTCCCGTCACCGCGAATTGCCGCCACATCCACATCGCGTAGCCGATCGTCGCGCAGGTCTCGTTGTAGGCGGTCAGATTCGGCAGCTGGTAATCGCGGCCGTAAGCCTGATGCACGGTGCGGATAGCACTGTGGCGGGACGAACCGTCCGGCGAAGCTCCATCATAGAGGGCACCGGTCATTCCCGTGACGTAGAGCTTTTGGGTGGCGACATCGGCGGCGATCGCCTCGAGCGAGCGTGCAATCCCCTCGTCCCCCGTCTCGGCGAACAAGTCCGCCAAGCCGGCGTAAAGGTAATTGGCGCGCACGGCGTGCCCGACCGCCTCGCGGGCCTCGCGCAACGGCACGCGGTCCTGGTTATGGTCCGCGGCGACCGCCGTTCCCGGCACGCGGTCGCGGAGCTCGATCAGCGTGCGCAGCAGCGCCAGATGGCGCGGGTCGCGCGTGACGCGGTGAAGTTCCGCCACACCCATGTAGTGCGACGGGCAGATGGCGTTGCGGGCAAGCTCATCGGGCGCCTCGCGCGCCAAGCGCTCCAGATACGCGGCGGCGCGCAAGGCCGCGTCGAGCAGCGTCACCTTGCCCGTGGCGCGGTGATGAACGCAGGCCGCCGTGATGAGGTGGCCCATGTTGTACGTCTCGAAGTGCTCGCGGTCCTCGAACTCGCGCGCGCGGGTGTCTCCCTGCCGCTGGGGGATGATCTTCTGGGTGTGCAGGTAGCCGTCCTCACGCTGCGCCTTCACCACCGTGGCGATGATCGCGTCCATCTGGCGGTCGAGGGCGGGATCGCGCGTCACGGCATACACCTGCGCGAGCGCCTCAAGCCATTTCAGGAAATCGCCGTCGTTGAATGGCGGGCCGTGGAAACGCCCGTCGCGTCCGCGCCCCTCCCCCGCCGCAATGAGGAAATTCGACCACGCGTGGCTCTCCTGGTCATCACGGAAGATCGTCCACAAATGCGGCACCATCGTATCCCGGCACACGTCGAAACGCCCTCCGAGCAAACCTCCGCGCCAGCGCACCTCATCGATCCCGAACATCCCGAGAACCGCGTGCGGGGAGCGGCTGGTGTCGACGAGCGCGCGCTCACCCGCGCCGGCGGCCACCGCGGCCACGAAACCCAGCCAGGAAAAGGCGAGGCGTTTCATCGCGCGGCCCCCTCCCATCGCGCCGGATCCACGATCACATGCTTGATGCGCTTCCGGTCGTAGGTGTACGCGATGTGCACGCGGCCATCCTTCGTCTGGATCACCGCCGGATAGGCGTAGCCGCTGCGCGCCGGCTCGGTCTCCAGCGTCAACACCCGGTCCCAAGCCAATCCGTCGCGCGAGATCGCGACATCAAGCGGGTAACGGTTGCCCTTCGCCTCCCCCGCCCGGTGACCGGAATGGTTGTAGACGATCAGGTGGCGGCCGTCCGCCAGCGTGACCGCATCGGTGCCGGAGTTGGGGTTCGGCAATTCCGTCGCGGTCAAAACGCTCCAAGTCGCCCCGCCGTCGCGCGACCACGTCTGCGCGACATTTCCCTGCTTCGTGCGGGCCAGCGCCTGCAACACCCCACCGGGATGCACGAGGATACTCGGCTGGATCGCGTCCAGACCGGGGCCCTTGCCCACGGGCCCGATGCGGGTCCACGTCGCGCCCGAGTCGCGCGAGATCTCGAAATGCAGGCGCCAGCCATCGGCATTCCCCTCGGTGCTGCTGCCCGAGAGCCAGGCGCCGTCGGCCAGCACCACCGGCTTGTTCTTCACCGGTCCCAGGATGCCGGCCGGCAGGCGGCGGGCGGGGGACCACGACCGGCCGCCGTCACGTGACTCGCACACCATGCCCCACCACGCCGAGGGCGAAGGTCCGACCTTGTAGAAAAGATGCAGGCGTCCGGCGGGCGCCACGAACAGCACGGGGTTCCACGTGGCGAATCGTTTGCCGTCCTCCTGCCGGCCGTCGGCGACTTCCACCGCCGGAAGCCAGCGCCCGTCCTCCTGCCGCGCGAACCAGATGCCGACGTCCGGATTGCGTTCCTTCGTGCCTCCGAACCACGCGGCCACCAGCCGGCCGGGCTCGACTTCGGCGAGCGTGGCGGCGTGACACTCCGGATACGGTGCGTCGGGGTTGATGAACGCCGAGGAGAGCACCGCGTCGGACCGCACGGTCGGCGCGGCGACGGAAAGAACGGGAGCGGTCAGCAGCGAGGCGGCGAGGAAGGTGATTAATCCGGATCTCATCGGGGAAGGGGTTGGCAGCGCGCGAGACGGCGGGCGAAATCGCGCAGAAAGTCCTCGCGCCAGCGGCTGACCGTGCGCGCTCCCGCGTGGACCCCCTCGGCCGCCTCCGGCGCCGGGTCGTCGGTCCACCAATTCGGATGCCTCGCCGACGGCGGCCCACCCTGCAGCGGGAACGCGGTGAACTCTCCCTTCGTCCCGTCGAGCGGGGCGAAATCGCTGCGGATGACGTAGGGCCAGACCTTCGCGTCACGCGGCGCGAAGCGGAAACGCAACGCGACCCCGTCGTTCACCACCGCGGCAGGGATACGGTTGTCAAAGATCACCTGCGCCGTGTGCGCGCGAGTCATGCCCGCCGGCAGGGGCACTGTGAACTCCACCACCGAGAAAATCTCGGCGCGGTCCGCCGCCGAGGTGAGCCGCGGGAAATTCACGCGGCGACCGTCCCAGGCGCGCGCAAAGCGTCCACCCCACCCCGCCACATCGGGCCGCACGGGGTCCACCCCGAGCACGTGGGTCACCGACGGGCTGTCCCCCATCTTGATCACGCCCTTGAGGAACGACGCGAAGTAATCCCCCAGCTCACCGCGGCCGGCGGCATGCGCGCTGACGAAAGCGGCGTTTCCCCATTCGCCGGTCTGGTTGCCGCCCAAAAACCAGCCGCGGTAGGTAGAATTCGCCTCGATCATCCAAAGCGACGGGTGGTGGCGCTCGAGGTAGGCGTAAGCGTCGACGGTCCACATCTTGTTCGGCCCGCCGATGAAGTAGACCCGC
>JBEGJD010000037.1:0-4090 GCA_041184765.1 Verrucomicrobiota bacterium
ACCTCGTCGGGATCGTCGGTGAAGAGGATGTAGTCGGTCATCCACGCCGGGGCGCGGCCCTGCTTGATCATCACGCGCAGCTGGCGGCGCAGGTCCTCCCAGAACTCGGCGTTGAAGAAGACGTAGGGCACGCGGGGACGGATCCCCAGCTTGAGGTTGCAGAGCTCGATGCCGACCTCCTCGAGGGTGCCGACGCCGCCGACGTTGAAGACGCAGAAATCCGCCGCCTCGAACCACTTTTGGCGGAAGTGCCGCGACGACTCCTGAAAGGTGTTGAAGAAATCCACGCCGAGCTCGGGCGGCTGCGCCTCGAGCTCGAGGAAACACGCACCGGTGAGGGCGCCCTTGGTGCGGGCCTGCTCGGTCGCGAGCCGCATCACCCCGCCGCCGCCACCGGTGAGCACGCCAAGGTTGGGGCCGATGAAGCTGGTGAGCTTGTCGACCAGGGTGGCGATCCGGTCGGAGTCCTTTTGGTCGAGCCCGACGGCGGACCCGTAGAACGCGAGGACCGTCGACTCCGCGAAACGCTTGGCGACCTCCTCGCGCACGAAGAAACCGTGGTCGCGCTTGTAGGTGTGGAGGTAGAGGTCCTTGGTGAGCTCGTCGTACCAGTAAACCTGGATTCCAATGGAGCTGAGGGTGTCGAGCCGGCCGTGGGCGTGACTGGAGAAGAAATAGCCGTGGGTGCGCGAGGCCTTCCGGAAAATGATCCGGCGCAACCGCAGATCACCGAGCCGGGAAAGCAGCTCGATCTGCTCCATGAGATTCGGGAAACTGTCGAGCACGAGGGTGTCGGCATTTTCCGGCGCGTCGTCGAGCGCCTGGATCATGGTGCGGTGGCCGACCGGGCAGGCGTCGCCGGCGAGCACCTTGCGCAAGTCATCGTTGGCGCGGACGAGCAGGGCGCGGTTGTCCATCGAACCGCTCTGGCCGCGAACCACGACCTTGGTGCGCGGGCGGGCTTCGCTTTCCTCGCGCGGCGGGTTGCGATCGAGGCACTTGAACACCCCGCTGGCCGTGGCCAGAAGGCGCGTGCGGCGCTTGGAGAGCGTCTTGAACTCGGGATCCACCAGCTCGGGGGCGCGGAAAACGTCGACCGACACCACCGGGTTCACGACCGGCTGGTCGCCCGGGTTGTAGATCTCGAGCATGACGTTCGTGCCGAACGTTTTCACCGGATCGAGCAGCACGGCGCTGGTGTGGATGCCGAAGTTGCCCGCACCCTGGTTGAGCACGACGTAGTGCTCGCGCAGGTACATGGAGCAACTGGTGAGCACGCCGGAGTGCGGCGGGATCGTGAGCGGCGAGGCGTCGTGGCGCACCTGCACCCGGTCGAGGAACGCGCGGCCGGCATGTCCGGCGACGACCCGCTCGAACTCGGCCCGCTGGAGCTTCGGACTCAGGGTGTAGCTCAGATGGTGAGGCGTGAGGAAGACACTCCCCCGCGAATCGATGCTGATGGTGTTGGGGAGCTTGATCCGGTTCTCGCGCAGCGCCTCCCAGATCTCCGCCGTCGATAGCTTCGCCGCCGCGGGGGCATAATAAAGCCGGCCCACCGGGGCGCCGACGCGCATCAGTTTCTTCCAGTAAGGCGCGTTCGGGAAGCTGGCGTCGAAAAGGAAGGCATCGACCTCCATTTCAACCCGGCCGCCCTCGAGTCGCAGTCCGCTCCGAATCCGCATCTCGATGCCGATGCGGGCGAGCGAGCTGCGCTCCGAGAAGCGCAGGTCGTCGAGATGCGCCTGCAGGAATTCGTGCTCGGCGGGATTCCGCGGCCAGAAGGCCAGCGTCATCGCGACGTGACGCTCGTCCTTGTTTTTGACGGCGAGGATCTGGCCGTCCGGGCTGGTCCAGAACTGGTCCGGAATCATGAGGTTTTCTCCACGATGCGCGAAGCGTTCGGCCGCACAAGCGGGGAGATCGGGATTGCCTTGGTCTGCAATCGCCGGCACGCCTCCCTCCTTTCCGCGGAACCACGGCGCACCGCCGCAGTCCGTCCCCCTTCCCATGAAACTGAAATCCATCGTCACGCTCTGCCTGTCCCTCTCCGGCCTCGCGGCCGCCGCCGGCGCGCAGACCCCTGCCGCGCCCGCCGCGGCCCCCGCCCCGGCCGCGGCCCCGGCCAAGCCCGCGTTCACGGACGCGCAGCTGATCGAGGAGTTCGGCTGGTTCATCGGCAAGCGCGTCGGGCTCACCGAGCTCGAGTTCAGCGCCGCGGAGCTCGACACGCTGATGAAGGGCTTCCGCAACGCCGCCGAGGGCAAGGAGTCGCCCTACGAGCTGGAGAAGATCGGGCCGCTCATGGACGACTTCATGCAGAAGAAGCAGGCCGCCTACGTGGCCAAGCTGAAGACCAAGAACCTCGCGGTGAACACCGACTTCTTCAACAAACTGAAGGAAAACAAAAAGGTGGTCGAGCTGCCCAGCGGCCTCCGCTACGAGATCGTCGTCCCCGGCACCGGCCCTTCCCCCAAGGCCACCGAGACCGTCCGCGTGCACTACACCGGAAAGCTGATCGACGGCACCGAGTTCGACAGCTCCGTGAAGCGCGGCGAGCCCGCCGAGTTTCCGCTGGATCAAGTCATCGCCGGCTGGACCGAGGGCATCCAGAAGATGAACAAGGGCGGTAAGATCAAATTGTACGTCCCGCCCCACCTGGCCTACGGCGACGACGGCCGCCCCGGCATCCCGCCGGGCTCGACGCTGGTCTTCGACGTCGAGCTCCTCGACATCAAGGCCGCCGCCGCCCCGCAGCCGCCGCCGGCGAAGAAGTGACCTCGCGGCGCATCGCGCCACCGGTCTTCTCTCCAGACCCCCGCCACCCGCGGGGGTTTTTTATTTTCGGACGACGGCACCGGCTACTGACGCAGCAGCATCGTCACGCCGGGACCAATCGGCCACCCCGCCTGCAGCCAAAGCACGAGCATCAGCGTCCAGCCGACCGTGAAGGTGAGCGAATACGGCAGCATCAAGGCGACCATGGTGCCGATCCCCGATTGCGGCGCGTACCGTTGGGCGAACATCAGGACGAGCGGGAAGTTCGAGGCGAGCGGCGTGACCACGTTCATCAGGCTGTCCCCGACGCGGTAGGCGGCCTGCGTCATCTCAGGCGAATAGCCGAGCAGCATGAACATCGGTACGAAAACCGGCGCGAGGATGGCCCACTTGGCCGAGGCCGAGCCGAGGAAGATGTCCGTCGCCGCCGTCAGCAGGATCAACCCTACGATCAAGGTGATTGGACCAAGCTGCAGCGACTTGAGGACCGCGGCTCCCTTCACGGCGAGGATGACGCCGACGTTGGACCACGCGAAAAGGTTCACGAACTGGGCAATGAAGAACACGACCACCAGGTACGGCGCGGCCAGTTCCATCGTGCGCTGCATCGCGCGGTAAACATCGACATCGCCCCGGATCGAGCCCGTCGCGAGCCCGTAGGCGACCGCGGGGGCCAGCCCGAGCACGAAGATGAAAAACACCAGACCCTTGATGAAGTAGGAGTTGATGAAGCCGGGCTTCGCGGGGTCCTGCAGTACGCCGCCCTCCGGGATCAAGCCGGCCACCACGAGCGCGCCCAAGGCGAGAAAGACGCCCAACGCCCAAGCCAGACCGCGCCGTTCGGCGGCGGAAAGAGGCTGCAGATCCTGCGCCGGCGCCTCGCCCTCGTAGCGACCGAGCCGGGGCTCCACCAAGCGCTCGGTCACAAACGCCCCCAGCGCCGTCACCAGAAACACGGAGGCTCCGAGGAAGTAGTAGTTGGCCATCGCGTTGACCGTGTACTTCGGATCGACGATGCGCGCGGCCTCCTGCGTGAGGCCGGCGAGCACCACGTCGCTGGTCGAGATGAGCAGGTTGGCGGCGAATCCGCCCGAAACGCCGGAGAACGCGGCGGCGAGCCCCGCGAGCGGATGACGCCCCAGCGCGTGGAACAGCGCCATGCTGAGCGGCAGAAGCAGCACGTAGCCGATGTCACCCGCGGTGTGGGACATCGCGCCGCAGCCGACCACGACCCAGGTGAGCCAGCGCCGCGGCGTGCGATTGACCACGAGTCGCACGCAAGCGCCCAGCAGGCCGGAGTGCTCCGCGGCCGCGA
>JBEGJD010000038.1:0-2944 GCA_041184765.1 Verrucomicrobiota bacterium
CAGTCGCGGAAATACACCGGGGACGACCACCTTAACACCGCCAACGCGCTCGCCGCGGGCGCGTGAACCGGAGCGCGCGATGAAGACCCGCCGCGAGATCGTCGAGAACTGGCTTCCGCGCTACACCGGCGTGCCCCTGAAGGAGTTCGGCGAGTACATCCTGCTCACGAACTTCGACCGCTACGTGAATCTGTTCGCGCAATGGCACCGCGTGCCGATCCGCGGGCGCGACAAACCGATGCCGAGTGCGACCGCCGGCGACATCACGATCATAAACTTCGGCATGGGCAGCGCCACCGCCGCCACCGTGATGGACCTGCTCAGCGCCGTGCACCCGAAGGCCGTGCTGTTCCTCGGCAAGTGCGGCGGCCTCAAGCACCGCGCCGAGATCGGGGATTTCATTTTGCCCATCGCGGCGATCCGCGGCGAGGGCACGAGTAACGACTACCTTCCGCCCGAGGTACCCGCGCTCCCCGCCTTCGCCCTGCAGAAGGCGATCTCGACCACGATCCGCGATTTTTCCCGCGATTACTGGACCGGCACGGTCTACACGACCAACCGGCGCGTCTGGGAGCACGACGAGACGTTCAAGAAGTACCTCAAGAAGATCCGCGCCCTGTGCATCGACATGGAGACCGCCACGATCTTCGTGACCGGTTTCCACAACGAGATCGCGACCGGCGCACTCCTGCTGGTGTCCGACCAGCCCATGACTCCCGAGGGCATCAAGACCGCCGAAAGCGACCAGCAGGTCGACGAGACCTACGTGACCGATCACCTGAAGATCGGCATCGCCTCCCTGAAGCAGCTCATCAACCGCGGCCTCACGGTAAAGCACCTGAAGTTCTGACCCCACGCGGCCGGGCGAGTGGAGGCGAACGTCGCGTCCTTCGTTTCCTCGGGGGCAAAACGCAACAGCCGCGAGGGACGCCATTCCATCGGCCCCGCGCCCTTCCGCTTTACCGCGGATCCGTCACCGCTCATCATCGCTGCCGTCTCCTTGAACTGATGACGCCCACCCCCGTCCTCCGCGCCGCCTTTCTCGTCTTTCTCGCGGCATCCGCCGCCGCCAAGCCGGTCGACTACAATCGCGACGTGCGGCCGATCCTCGCGGAGAATTGTTTCTCCTGCCACGGGTTCGACGAGAAAGCGCGCAAGGCGAAGCTCCGGCTGGACCTGGCTGAGACCGCCCATGCCGCTCGCGAGAACGGCACACCGTTCAAGCCCGGCGACGCCGCGGGCAGCGAGGCCTGGCAGCGCATCATCAGCCCGCACGCCGACGAGGTTATGCCGCCGCCGGAATCGCACCTGTCGCTCACCGCCGCGCAGCGCGAGACCATCCGCGCCTGGATCGAGCAGGGCGCGAGCTACTCGAAGCACTGGTCGTTTATTCCACCCGTCGCTTCCGCACCTCCGGCCCCGTCCGACGGCGGCCCCGCGCCCGCCAACCCGATCGACGCCTTTGTGCGCGCCCGCCTCGCCGCCGAGGGAATGAAACCCTCACCCGAGGCCGACCGCCGCACGCTGATCCGCCGGCTTTCGCTGGATCTCACTGGCCTGCCGCCAAAACCCGCCGACGTCGACGCGTTCGCCGCCGACCGCGATCCACGCGCCGTCGAGAACCTCGTCGCGCGCCTGCTCGCCAGCCCGCACTTCGGTGAACGGCTCGCGCTCGATTGGCTCGACGCCGCCCGCTATGCCGACACCAACGGGTTCTCCATCGACGGCGGACGCCACCACTGGCTGTGGCGCGACTGGGTGATCCAGGCATTCAACGACAACCTGCCCTACGACCGTTTCCTGCTGGAGCAGATCGCCGGCGATCTCCTGCCCAACCGCACCGACGGCCAACTCATCGCCTCTGGTTTCCAGCGGAACAACATGACCACCCACGAGGGCGGCACGATCCCCGAGGAAAACCTCCTCAACTACAACGCCGACCGCGTGAAGACCCTCGGCGAGGCGGTGCTCGGCCTGACCCTCGCCTGCGCCCAGTGCCATGACCACAAGTACGACCCGATCTCGGCGCGCGACTACTACCAGGTTTTCGCCTATTTCAACACCCTCGGCGACCGCGGACTCGACGGCAACGCGGGTGTCAACGCCGGCCCCGCCGCGATGGCGCGCACTGTGCTCCGCACCGACGAACCCGCGGGCCTCGCCGCCCGCATCGCGGCGTTAAAGGAGCGCCTCGCCACGGTCGAGCCGGCCATTCTCACGCGCTGGATCAGCCGCGAACGCGCGCTCCTCGCGACGCGCGGCCACGATCTCGCCATCCACCCCGTCGAGGTGCTCAAGGCCTCCACGCCGAACCGCGCCCTGATCGACATCGAGGAGGCGCGACGCGTGCGGGTCCGCGAGGGCGGCGAGCTTGCGGCGATCGACATTTCGACCCGCCTGCCGGCGCTCGCGGCGCCGATCACCGGCGTGCGTATCGTCGTCCATCCGGTGCCGGAACTGCCCGGTGGCGGTTGGGGCCGGGGGCCGGTGAACCGCGCGGCCGCCGCCGCGGCGACCAAGGCAAAGCGCGCGGCACCCAAGGCCAAGACTGCACCCGCCACGAAGGCGGCACCCGCTCCGGCGGCCGACGGTATGCCGACCAAAGGCACGTTTCGCCTCACGGCGTTGTCCGTCTCAGCCGATGCCGTCGCCGGGGACCAGATCGACCTCAACCGCCTGCGCCGCCTCGAGCGCGTGACCGCCAGTTCGTGGGAGCCGGAGAACCCGCCGGCCGGCTGCCTCGATCCCCGCAACGACAGCGGCTGGTCGCCCGACCTCGCGGTGGACGGACCCGTGCATCTCACGGCCACGTTCGCGGAGCCGCTGCGGGCGGACGCCAACCCGTACCTCAACGTGCAGCTCAACTTCGGCGCGGGCCGCCAATTGATGCCCGAATTGGTCGAGGTCTTCGTGATCACTGGCGTCGACGACGGCACCGACCTCC
>JBEGJD010000039.1:0-3653 GCA_041184765.1 Verrucomicrobiota bacterium
GAGTCCCACTCGATGCGGCGGCGGGAGCGGATGGCGACGTTGGCGAGCAGCACGGCCTCCGTGAACGGGCCCGAATACTCGAAGTTTGAGCCGGGCTTGGGGCCGCCCTTGCAGCCGAGGAGCCACTCGGCGAAAGGTCCGCCCTTCACCCGCGGGATGGTCTTCGGAGGAAGGCTGGGGGCGATCTCGCGCATCTTAACCTCGGGGATGATGCGCACGGTCTCGTAGTAGAAGCTGCAGAGCACCGTCGCCTTGCTGCCGAACAGGATGGTGCCGGCTTCGCTGTTCAGGTCGCGGCCCAGCTCCAACTCCTTCGGGAGGGGCGGCATCAGGCCGCCGTCGGACCACGTGTACTTCACCGGAGGCAGGTTGCCGCGGGCGGGGAAGTAATTCGTGACCACCGAGGCCAGGGGGCAGGCGTCCTCGGTCGCCTGGGTCGACATCGCCTCGACCGCCGTGGGCGCGCCGAGGTTCAACGCCCAGTAGGCGCCGTCCATGATGTGGCAGGCAACGTCGCCGAACGGCCCGGTGCCGAAATCCCACCAGCCGCGCCACTTCCACGGCATGTAGGCGGGGTCATAGGCGCGTTCCTTCGCGACGCCGAGCCAGGCGTCCCAGTTCACGCCCTTCGGCACCACGGGTATGAACTTCGAGTGGTCGGGCTTCTTAAAGGTCCCGATCGGCTCGCGCCACGGCGGGTAAAACGGACGATTGGTCCAGCTCACGATCTCCCGCACTTCGCCGAGCACGCCCGCCTCGACCCATTCCTTCAGGATGCGGCAGCCCTCGTCGGCGTGACCCTGGTTGCCCATCTGGGTGATGACCTTTTTCTCCCGCGCCTTCTCGGTGAGTTGCCGGGCCTCCCAGACCGTATGGGTCATCGGCTTCTCAACGTACACGTGCTTGCCGAGCGACATCGCCGTCATCGCGGCGGGGAAATGCATGTGGTCGGGAGTCGAGATCGTGACCGCGTCGATCTTGTTCCCCAGCTTATCGAACATCTTCCGGTAGTCGTTGAAACGCGCCGCCGACTCATGGCGCGCGGCCTCCTCGGGGTACTTCTCGCGGAAGGATTTCAGCGATCCGTTGCAGCGGTCCTCGTCGACGTCGCAGATCGCGACGATGTTCTCGTCTTTCATGCCCTGCACGGCGGCGCCGCCGCGGCCGCCCGCGCCGATGATGGCCACGTTGAGGCGCTGGTTCGGGGAGGGAGTGCCGGCCGGCTGAGCGCGGAGGACCGCGGGGAAGGCGAGCGTGCTCGCGAGGGAGGAGGATTTTATGAACGAACGACGGGTCTGCATGGGGATGGGATTTCGTCTGGGATGAGGGGTTTGAACGCTGACGGAAACGAATCGGGTTCGACGCTGATGGCAACGGCGGCTTCAACGTTCCCATGCCCCTCGTTTTATCATTTTCCCGCTGCTTCCTCCTGGCCGTCGGTGGCGCGTGCGCGCTGCTTTCCTCGGTCCGCGCCGCCGGTGAATGGCAGGCACTTTTCGACGGCAAGTCGACGGGGGCGTGGCGCACGCTCGGGAAGCCCGCCGATGCGCCGGTCGCGTGGCGCGTCGAGGACGGCGCGCTCTCTTGGGTAAAGGGCGGCGGCAACCTCGCGACCCGCGAAACGTACGCCGATTTCGAGCTGGAGCTGGTATGGAAGATCTCGCCGGGCGGAAACAGCGGCGTGCTGTTCCGCGTGGATCCGTCCGCCGCGCGTCCGCCGTTCAGCGGTCCGGAGATCCAGATTCTCGACGACGCCGCCCACAAGGACGGCCGGAGCCCGCTTACGTCCACCGGCGCCCTCTACGCTTTGTACGCGCCGAAAACCGCCGCGGCGAAACCGACGGGCTCCTGGAACCAGCTGCGCCTGCGCGTGCAGGGCGGGCGCGTCCAGTCGTGGCTCAACGGTTCACAGACCGTCGATGCCGAGATCGGCAGCCGCGACTGGAACGAGCGCGTGGCCGCCAGCAAGTTCGCCCCGCATCCGCAGTTCGCGAAATCCCCTTCCGGGGTGATCGTGCTGCAGGATCACAATAATCCGGTGTGGTTCCGCGCGATCCGGATCAGGCGACTCTGACCCACCGCGTCCGTTCCGCTTAGAAGCGGCCGGTGATGCCGCCCACGATCTTCAGCGGGAATTTCCGGTTGTTGATCACGCGGTCGGGGTAGGCGGCGTAGACGGTGTCGAGATCGACCGAGAACATGTTGTCGAGGTCGAGGAACAGGCTCGCGTTGCGCGTGACGGCGTAGCGCGACTTCCAGACCCACGTGATCTTCTCCTTCTGGTACTGCACGAGGGCTGGTGTCGCGGAGTTGGCCACGAGGTAATTGCCGCGGTAGATCGCCTGCAGGCGCAGGTCGAGGCCGCGGCCGCGGTAGCTGAGGCCGAGGTTGCCCGACTTGTTCACGAAGCCCGGCAGGCTGTTGTTGGTGAGCACCGTCGCGCCGCCGTAATTCCCCTCCGTGCGGAGCGCGGTGTAGTTGGCGCTGAGCCCGAAGCCTTTCGCCCAACCCGGCAGGAACGTGAGCTGCTGCTGGTAGCTGAATTCGAGGCCGTCGATGCGCGCCGATCCGCCGTTGCGCTGCGTGGTGAGCGTGTAGCCGGCGTAAAGGCCGTCGAAGCCGTTGTCCTGCCCGTTGCCGATGATCTGGCTGCTGTCGGTATAGATGTAGTCGCGGATGTCCTTCCGGAACGCGCCGACCGAAATCATGCCCTGCGGACGGAAGTAGTACTCGGCGGTGAGGTCGTAGTTGTCGGCCTGCTGCGGTCCGAGGTTGGGGTTGCTCGCCGTCACCCGCATCGTGTCGTCGTTCACCTGGTCGTTGGGGATGATGGAGCCGAAGCCGGGGCGGCCGACACCGGTCGACCAACTGGCGCGGGTGACGAGGTTCGCGAGCGGCTCGTAGCGGAGGTGCACGCCGGGGAGGACGACGCGATAACGACCCTCGTTGGTGGTACGCGTGCCGTACTGCGCCTCCGCCCGGCGGATGATTTCGGCGTCGGTGAGCGCGCCAGTCCAGGCGGCGCGGCGCGCTTTTTCGGCGGGCGAAATGTAATTCAGCGGACCTTCTCCGGCGACGCGGGTGTCCTCTACACGTACTCCCGTGAGCAGGGAAACCGGGCCGAGCCGGGCCTGGCCCAGGAGATAGGCGGCGGCGATGCGCTCCTCAACGAATTTGAGCGCCTGTAGCGCGGTCGGGGCGCCGAACGCGACGTCTTCACGCCAGTAACGCGGATTCTCGGCCAAGTGGCGGGCGAGGCCGTAGGGGTTCGGCCAGACCGGTGCTCCGCCACGGCCGCCGTAGGCCTTCTCCTCGTCCTTGCGGTGGTAGCCGGTGACGTCGGTGAATTGCCCGATGCCGGTGTTGTCGTCGGCATTACCGAGCACGCCGTCGGGTCCGGTCCAGCTCCAGCGACGGTTGTATCCCCAGAGGTCGCGCTGTTGGCGTTTTACGTTGAAACCGGTCTTAACGAACGCCGGAACCGCGATGCGCAGGTCCTTCTTCAGGTCAAACTTCGCGGCCACCACCTCGTCGGTGCTGCGCTTGTCGTTCTGCGTGATCTGCAGGGCGCTGTAATTGTTGAGGTCGTTCCAGTCGGGTCCTTCGCTCTGGCGCACGATCGGGTTCTTGCCGTCCCGCGAGCGGTCCACGGT
>JBEGJD010000040.1:0-4643 GCA_041184765.1 Verrucomicrobiota bacterium
TGGCCTGCGGGTTGCTGTTGATGTTGCCGAGACGGCTCCAAAACGGCGTGAGCGTGAGGGTGAGGTCCTTGCGCTTCCAGCGGTAGCCGACCTCCCACTGCTCGACGGTCTGCGGCTTGGGTCGCAGGTTGTTCAGACGGAAGACGGAGTTGTAGTTGCGGAAGAATCCGTAGTCGGGGGCCTTCTCGCCGTCGGCGAACCGCACGTAGAAGGAGTTCTCGTTATCGATGACGAAGTTGGTGGCGACGGACCACGAGAAGCTGCGTACGCTTTTGTCGAAGAACCACTTTCCGGCCGCGTTGGGGATCTGGAACCGGTTGTCGTACATCGTGAACGGGTCGCCGTCGGCCCCGCCGTAGGCGGGGTCCCAGTTGCCCAGCGGATTCTGCACGCCGCTCTGGTTGTAGCCCTTCACGCGGAACTTCTCGCCGCGGAAGCCCCAGTCGATTCCCCACCGCTGCGTGATGTCCCATTTGTGCCCGAAGAAGTAGGCGAGCTGGCGCGCGATGGCCTCGTCACGAACAAAGCCCACGCCGAGCGCGGTGAAGCCCTCGGGGTTGGTGAGTTGCACCGCACGGCCGTTCCAGGCGGTGACACCGGCGAGGGTGGCGGCCGGCGTGCCCGCGGGTGCGGTGGCGGCGGTGGCGGGAATCCAGCGGATGCCGAGCGGCTGCGGCTGCTCGGTGAGCGGCGAGGCGGTGCGGCCGCCGCTCGACTGCCGGTCGGTGATATCGGCGTACCCGAAGTAGCCGCCGAACGTGAAGGACATCGTGCCCAGCTTCTTGGTGATGGAGAGTCGGTCCATCAGCTCGTCCATGTGCTCGTTGGCGACGCGGCCGTTGTTGGTCCAGAGGGCGTTCGGCAGGATCTGCTGGTTGGGGAGATTGGCGAAGCGCACGGTCTGGCCGGCCTGCACCATGGCGTTGGCGTTGACCGTGTAGGAACCGTTGGACGTCACCTCGGCGAGCACGGTGCCGTTCTTGCGGTCGTAGAACTGGTAGAGCCCCGGCGGCACGCGGGCGTTGAGCGCGGTGCCGCCGCCGCTGAACAGGATGCCCATCGTGCTGAAGAAATTCGGCCAGTCGAGGGAGCGGGGCGTGACGCCGGAGCTGGAGTTCCAATCGGCCCAGCTGCGGCTGGCCTTCACGTTGTGGTTGATCGACCAGCCACCACCGAAGTCGTGCTTCCACTCCGCGCCGCCATAGCGCTGGCGGGAGCGCACGGCGTCGGCGGAGTCGAAGGTGGCGAACTCCTTGTCGGACTCGCGTGGGTACTGGAAGGAAGTCTTGGGGAAGAGGTTTGTGCTGTAGCGGCTGAGGCCGGGGTACTGCTTCGGGTCCTGCGGATCGCGGGCCAGCAGGTACTCGTACCAGTGGTTCCGGTCGTCGAGGTACTTGCCGTAGATCTTCAGCGAGCCCTTGCCGTAGTCCTTGTAGAGGTTCCCCCGGAGATTGAAGCCGTTGTTCATCGGGTAACCATCGGCTGGGCGATGTCCCTCGGCGTGGCGGTAGAAACCGCCGACGCTGTAGGTCCAGCCCTTGGCGCCGAGGGGACCCCCGACCACGCCCTCGACGCGGTAATGCGGGGACGCGCGACCCTCGAGTCCGTAACGGGTGCGTATCTCGCCGCCGAAGTTCTGGGAACCGACGCGGCTGATGTAGTTGAAGGCGCCGCCGGGGGAATTCGAGGACGTGATCGAGGCGCTGCCGCCGCGGACGGCCTCGACGCGTTGAAGCGTGCCGTCCGGCCGGTTGAAGTAACTGGCGTTGTAGTTGCCGAAATTGACGTTGGTGAGCGGCAGGCCGTCCTCCTGCATCGAGACGTAGTACTGGCCGGTGGCACCGTCGCTGCTGTCGGCCGAGATGCCGCGCGAGTAGACCATGCCGCGGATCTCGCCGAGGGAGGAGTTGACGAAGACGCCCGCGACATTGAGCAGGATGTCGTCGGCGCTGATCGGCACCTGGTCGGCGATGACGCTGATGTCGACCGCGGTGATGGCGGTCGTGGCCTTCCTGGCCTCGGTGGCGTTGAACACTCCGGTCACGACGAACTCGTCGAGTTTGACCGCGGAGTTCGGGGCGGCGGGTGCGGGCGAAGCCGGGGCGGTTTGGGCGAAGGCCGCCGCGGGCAGGACAGCAAGCAGCAACAGTAGGATGGGGCGCATCTGGGGTGTCATGGGGAAGGAAGAGTTGAGCGGCGGATCCGCCGGCAGGAAGGGCTGGGGCAGCCGGGGGTCGCCGAGGGCAGTGGAACAACTGACGGGTCGATCACACCGAAAACCGCCGCGAGGGAAACCTGAAATTACGCGGGAAGGTCGGGTTCGGGATATTCACGCCGGAGAGCGTAAAAGGACACGTGCATCGCACGGCCGGCATTCCCCAGCGACGAGTCGGAATGGATGGTGTGCGATGCCCCTTCGCGGCCAGTGGAGCCGCGGCTGCAGCCGCGGATCAGGCGTTAAGGCAAAGAACGGAGGAAGGGGTGGAGGGAATGCGTCGGCGCGATTGCGCGGACCCGGTTGAGGCGACTGCGCGTTGGGCCGAGGATCTCTACTCTTCCTTCGACTTCTGCTTCTGCTTTCCGGCGCCTTGCTGGCGGCGGACGGCGGCGTCGGCTTCGGCGGGAGAGAGCTTCTCCGGGAAGCGCCCTTGGTCGTCGGTGCGTTCGATCCAGCTTTCCAGCTCGGTGCGGAGGCGGCGGAGCGCGGCCGCGTGCGTGGCGTCGGCGGAGCCGGCGAGGTTGCGGATCTCGTGGGGATCGTTCTCGAGGTCGAACAATTGCTCCTCGGGCTGGCGCGGGGCGCAGAGCGCGGCCTGGATGTCGTCCAGTTTCCCCTCCGCGTGGAGTTTCGGCACGAGGGTCCAGGCGGGGTATTGGCGGGCCTTGTAGGCGTTGGGGGAGAAGAACGGCACTTCCGGCGTGAAGGTGCGGATGTAGCGGTAGCGCGCGTCGCGCACGGTGCGGATTCGCATCGCGGTCTCGTCGCAGCGGTCGCGCGCGCCGAAGACGTAGGCCTTGGGTGCGCCGGCCTTTTCACCGAGGAACGGTGCACCCTGCATCTTCGGCGGCACCGCGAGGCCGGTCAGACTGAGCAACGTGGGCGCCACATCAATGGCCTCGAGCAGCCGGGACTCCACGGCCCCTGGGCGGTAGCCCTGCGGGGCGGGCAGGCCCTTGGGCCAACGGACGATGAACGGCACGCGAAGCCCCTCCTCGTAGCAGAATTGTTTTCCGCGGATGTGCGCCTCGCCGTTGTCGCCCATGAACAGGACGATGGTGTTGGCCGCGAGTCCGTCCTGCTCGAGACGCGCGAGGATGCGGGCTATCTTGCCGTCGAGCCGGCGCGCAGAATCGAGGTAGTCGGCGTAATCTTTTCGGATCGCCGGGTGATCGGGATAATACGGCGGCAGGACCACCTTCGCTGGATCAGTGATCCCCTCGGCGGAGAAATCGCGGTGGGTCTCCTGGAAATTCACCTGGGCGTAGAACGGCTGGCGGCGCGCGAGGTCCTCCCAGCGGTCGCCGTCGTAGAGGGGCTGCTCTTTGGGGATGAAGTTCCAATCGGTCTTGCCGGCACCGCGCACGTTCATCGCGGCGGGGAATTCGCGGAGGTTGGCCGTATGGTAGCCCGCCGCGCGAAACCACTCGGGGAGGGTGCGCACACCCGCGGGCAGGGGCTTCTTCTCCGGGGTGCGATGCTGGTGAGCGCCGAGCGTCGTCTGGTACATGCCTGTGTTGAAGGCCGAGCGGGAAGGAGAGCAGACCGGTGCGGTGGTGAAAAAGCGCGTGTAGCGGACGCCCTCGGCCGCGAGGCGGTCGATATTCGGTGTGTGCGCGGCGGGTTGTTCGCCGTAGCAGCTATAGGCCGACGGGCCGGTGTCCTCCGCGATGAGCCAGAGGATGTTTAGCCGGGCCGGGGCGGCCGCGAAAGCCGGGGTGCCGAGAGCGAGAAGAGCAAGTGAGCGTAGGAGTAGGCTTTTCATTTTCAGGAGCTCAGCGGGTGGAGAAGCGAAACACGGTCGTGGACGCGTAGGGTTTGCCAGGCCGCACCACGGTGCTGGGGAACGAGGGCTGGTTCGGGGAGTCCGGGTAATGCTGCGTCTCGAGGCAGAAACCCCCGAAGCGCGGGTAGGCGCGTCCGGATTTTCCGGTCAGTTTCCCCGCGAAGTGGTTCGACGTGAACAGCTGCACACCGGGCTCCGTCGTGAGCACTTCGAGCACCCGGCCCGAGGCCGGTTCAAGGACGGTGGCGGCGAGGGCGAGGGAGCCGTTCTGGGAATCGAGGACGAAGTTATGGTCGTAGCCGCGACCAAGGGCGATCTGCGGATGGTCGGCGTTGATGTGCTCGCCGATCCGGCGGGGGCGCGTGAAATCGAAGGGCGTGCCGGCCACGGGCGCGAGTTCACCGGTGGGGATCAGGCTGGGTAGCACGGGCGTGTAGCGCGCGGCGCGAACGGTCAGCACGTGGTCGAGGATGTCGCCGTTGCCCTCGCCCTTGAGATTGAAGTAGGCGTGGTTGGTGAGGTTCACGTGCGTGGGGGCGTCGGTAGTCGCCGCGTAGTCGATCCGCAGGGCGTTATCGGCGGTGACGCTGTAGGTCACCTCCACGTCGAGGTTCCCGGGATAGCCCTCGTCGCCGGCCG
>JBEGJD010000041.1:0-6717 GCA_041184765.1 Verrucomicrobiota bacterium
ACGACGCCCTGATCCTTGTACTGGGCGGCGACCTCCTGCGTGTGCGGCATCGCGGCTATGCACGGCCCGCACCACGGGGCCCAGAAGTCGAGGACGACCACTTTGCCGCGGAAGTCCGACAAGCGGATGGTCTTCCCTGCGGGATCCTGGGTCGCGAAGTCCGGCGCGACCACGCCGGCGCCGAGTGGAGCAGCGGGTGGCGGGCTGGTTTCCGCCGCGGAGGCGTTTCCGGAGAGGCATGCCAACGCGATCACGACAAGGGGGAGAAGCTTCAGGCCGCGGGGAGTTTTCATGGCGACAACGTGTCCCGACGTTGATCCGGCGACAACGTGTTTCCGGCGGGCAAAACGGTCCGCGGCAAACGGCCGCGGCCACACCGTATGCCTTTCGTCCGGAAGCACCGGACCGACGTTCATCAGGAAACACGTGCGATGTAGCCGAGGGCGTCACCCTCGGATCGTCGGAAACTCCTCCCGCCCATTCCCCCTCGTTCCCTCTCACATTCACTCATTCCTCCCCGCGCGGCGTAGCCTGAACGCTGCTTCATTTGCAGCGGAGCCGCGCCGGAGGAGCGTGGGGTTGACCGCCTCGTTTCACCGTCCGACGTTTCCGGCGCCCCGAATTCCCGCTTCGTCCGGCGCCCGTTACCCCCGTGTCCTTCGCGCGCCTTGGCCCCCTCAAGTCATGCGCCTCATCCCTCTCGTTTATCCTCTTGTCCTGCTGCTCACAGTGGCGACGGCTTTGGCCGCCCCGCGCACCAACTTCGTGCTCTGCATGACCGACGACCAAGGGTGGGGCGACACCGGCTACAATGGGAACCCGGTACTGCGTACGCCGAACCTCGACGCCATGGCTGCGGCGGGCGTGCGGTTCGACCGATTTTACGCCGCTTATCCGGTTTGTTCCCCGACGCGCGGCAGCCTGCTCAGCGGCCGCAACCCGAGCCGTTACCGCAGCCGCAGTTGGGGCTACGACCTGCCTCTGCGCGAGGTGACGGTTGCCGAGATCCTGCGTGGCGCCGGCTACGCCACCGGGCATTTCGGCAAATGGCACCTGGGTGGCGTGCCCAACGCCGACGGCATCACGGGCCGCGGCGTGCCCGAGTCGTTCGACCCCAGTCCGCGCCATCCGGGTAATCAAGGTTTCGACGTGTGGTTCACGGCGGGCAACTGGTTCGATGTGGATCCTCCAGCGGGAACATTCTGGCGCAACGGCGCGCCGGTGCCCGCGCTCAAGGGCGACACGTCCGATCTCGTGATGGCGGAGGCGCTCGATTTCATTCGCGTGCAGGCGCGGGCCGGCCGGCCGTTCCTTTGCGTGGTCTGGTTCCCTTCTCCGCACGGACCCTGGCGGGCCCTGCCCGCGGATCGCGCGCCGTATACGGCGCAGGGTGCCGCGGCGGATTTCCTCGGGGAGATGGCGGCGGTCGACCGCGCGATGGGACGCCTGCGCGAGGAACTTGGACGGCTTGGCGTCCGCGACGACACGCTGGTCTGGTTCAACAGCGACAACGGCGCGGCGGGAGGATCCGCCGGGCCCCTGACCGGCGGCAAAGGCTCGCTCTGGGAGGGCGGCATCCGCGTACCCGGCATCATTGAGTGGCCCGCGCGGGTTCCCCGGCCGCTGCGTACCACGGTGCCCGCGGGCACGGTTGATATTCTGCCCACGGTCTGTGACATCGCGGGCGTGCCGGTGCCGGCGGAGGCGGGTCCGATTGACGGTGAGAGCCTGCGGGCCGTGATCGAGGGTCGGGCTTCGGCGCGGCGGGCGCCGCTGACCTTCGAGATGACCCGTCCGGTGGACGGTCGACCGTCGGTCGCCGCCGCGATCGACCAGCAATGGAAGCTGCTGCGTGTGGTGAACCAGCTGCGCCGTGGCAAGGATGGTACTGGCGAACCGTTGCCGGCCGGTGACCACCTCTTCGACGTCGACGCCGATCCCGCCGAGAAGCGTGACCTTGCCAAAGAGCATCCTGAAATCCTCGCGCGCCTCCGTGGACGCCTCGACGCGGCGCAGCGGTCGTTCCTCGAAAGCGCTGCGGTTTATCCGGAGGCTCCGCCGGTAACGCGTCTGGAGCCGCGCCTGCTGGTTCGCGCGGCCGGCGTCCCGCAGCCACTGGTTGACCGGTTGGCGTTTTCCACGGCGGCGTGGACGGAGATTGGCGCGGGAGGGCGGCGCCACGCCGAGGGCGCGCTGCAGCTCGGCGGCGACGGCGCGGCCAGGCCGGGCGTGCACCATGCGATGGATCTCGCGAGCACCTTCCTGCAATTCTCGGTCAGGGTCGGTGCGGGCGGCCGCGCGGCGCTGGAGCTGGGGCCGGTTGGGGCCCCGGTGGCGGAAATCATCTTCGATGCCTCCGGCTTGGCTGTGAAGTCACGCGGCGGGGAACCCGCGGCGATTGCCGAGGTGCGCGCGGAAGGGAAAGCGGACGCTTGGCGCAACGTGCTCGTGGAATTCCTGCCCGGAGAAATCGGCGTCGCGGTCGACGGCTTGCCGTTCCTCCGTGCATCGATGGCCGCGACTTCCGCGCGGAGGCATGAAGGTTTCGCGCTGACGCGGCACGCGGGGGACGTGGCATTCCGGGACGTTTGGGCGACGGCCGGTGAACCGGTGCCGGATGGAGCCGCCGAGCGCGGACGTGGCCGCCGCGGGAAGGCGGCCAAGGGCGCCGGTGGCGAACCCTGAGCCTGTGGGCGCCGCTTTCCGACGGGTTTTCGCTGGCGAGGCGCGCAGGGCGGGCTTAGGTCGGGCCGATGTTGAACGGCCTCTGGCTCGGGATGGTGGTGATCGCGGTGCTCGTCGGGGCGGCGGCGGGTCGCCTGCGCGAGGTGACGGACGGGGCGTTCGCGATGGCCGACCTCGCGGTGATGAAGATCGCGCTGCCGCTGGCCGGCGTGATGGCTCTCTGGCTCGGGCTCATGCGGTTGGCGGAGCGCAGCGGCCTGGTGCAGGTCATCGCGGGCGGGCTGCGCCCGGTGTTGCGCCGGCTTTTCCCCGAGGTCCCGGAAAATCATCCGGCGATGGGCGCGATGGTGATGAACCTCGCCGCCAACATGCTCGGTCTTGCCAACGCCGCCACGCCGCTCGGGCTGCGCGCGATGCGGCATCTCGAGGCGCTCAATCCGCGCCCGGGCACCGCGACAAACGCGATGTGCACCTTCCTCGCGATCAACACCAGCAGCATCCAGCTGATCCCCGCGACGACGATCGCGATCCTCGCGGCGCAGAAGTCGCAGGACCCGACCGCGATCGTCGGCACGGCGCTGATCGCCACCTTCTTTTCCACGCTCGCGGGCATCTCGGCGGTGAAATGGATGCAGAACTGGCGGATGTTCCGCGTGGAGCCGGCGGGTCCGGGTGAAACGACGGCGGTCGCCGCCACCGCGGCCGGTGGAGGTGCGCCGGAACCGGAGCTGCCGCCGGAGCCGGCCCCGCTTTCGGCACGCGGACGCGCGGTGATCGCCCTCTTGGTTGCCGGGGTGCTCGGGCTCTGGCTCTGGATCACCGTCGCACCGGAAAGCCAGCGGGCCTTCACGGCCGCGGTGCACGGCGCGCTTTTCGACGGCAAGGCGCCCGCGGCGGCGCCTGATGTTGCGGCACAAAGCATGATGCTGCGGGGCATCGGCACCCTTTCCCTGCTGGCGGTACCGTTCCTCATCGCGTTCTTCCCGGTCTACGCGTCGCTGCGCGGCGTGAAGGTTTACGAGGAGTTTGTGGAGGGGGCGAAAGAAGGCTTCTCGGTCTCGCTGCGCATCATCCCGTTCCTCGTGGCGATCCTGGTCGCGGTGGGCATGTTCCGCGGCGCGGGCGGCATCGAGTTCATGCAGCGACTGCTCTCGCCGTTGCTCACGCCGCTCGGGTTCCCGCCCGACCTGCTTCCGATCACGCTCGTGCGGCCGCTCAGCGGCGGCGCGACGACCGCGCTGTTCGCCGAGCTCGTGCAACGCGTCGGTCCGGATTCCCTCACCGCGCGCATGGCCGGCACGATCATGGGCAGCACCGAGACGACATTTTACGTCATCGCGGTCTACTTCGGCTCCGTCGCGGTGCGACGCACCCGCCACGCCGTGGCGGCGGGACTCATCGCTGATTTCGTGGGCGTCGTCGCCTCGGTGATCGTCTGCCGGCTGATGTTCGCCTGAAGGCTGGCGCGCCCGTTCAGGGCAGCTCGTAGACCTCGACGAGCGCCACGCCGGTGCCGCGGTTGGCGCCGCTCACCTTGGCGGTGTACGCGCCCGGCGGCAGCGTGACCACCACGGCGGCGTCGGCGCTGCCGGGGTTGAGCGCGAAGGCGCCCACGGACGAGAACACGGAGGTGAGGTCGGTCGTCCAATTGTCGTTCGAGGCGGTGGTGGCGCCGGTCGACTGGTTGATGACCTCGAGCCTAGGGTCGGCCAGCACGCCGGTCACGCCGAGGGCGCCAAGGGTCGGGCCGACGCCACGGATGAGGACGCGTTTCGGCGACGACCCGGAGATCGCGAATCCCGCGATGAGAATGTTGTCGTCGACGCCGACGTTGGCGCGGCAGGAAAGATTCACGAGGGTGCTGGGGTTGGCGTCAGCCTCGTAGACCTCGACGATGGCGACCCCTTGCGCGGCGGTGCCGGAGCCCGCACCGGCAACCTGCACGGTGTAGCTGCCGGGCGGGAGGGTGACCAGCATGGCGGCGTCGCGGCTGCCCTCCGGTAGCGTGAAGGCCCCCTGGGCGGCGGTGGTGGCGCGGAGCTCGGCGAGGTTCGGCACCTCGGACCAATTGTCGTTGGCGAGCACGCGGTCGCCGGCGGCGTCGAAGACGCCCAGCACGGGATTGGCGAGCGTGCCGCCGACACCGAAGGCGGCGAGGGCGGGGCCGGCCGCACGGATGAGCAGCGTTTTCGGCTTGGTGCCGCGCACGGTGATGCCGGGGATGACGACGTTCGCGCCGGTGCCGACGCTCGCGCGGGCGGAGAGGTTGACCAGCCCGCTGAACTCCAGCGACAGGCTGGCGGGTTCACTGCGGGTGGAGCCGGCGGCGTTGGTCGCGACGCACACCCAGTCGCCGGCATGGGCGGCGGTGATGTTGGTGAGCGTGAGCACGGGGCCCTCGGTGTTGCAGAACTCTCCGCCGCGCACGTACCACGTGTAGGTGGTGGCCGGAGAGGCGGCGACGGCGGCGGTGAAGGTGACGTTGGATCCGAGGCGCGCGCGCACGCTGCGCGGCTGAGCCGTGAATTCCGGCGCGCCGGTGGCGGAAGCGACCGTGAGATCGAGCAACGAGGCGGCGGTGCCCACGGCGTTCGCGGCGGTGACGCGCACGGCCGAGCGGCCGGCGGCCTTTGGTGTGCCGGAGATCACGTTGCCGGAGAGGCCCAGTCCGTCGGGCAGACCCGCGGCGGTGACCGATGTCGCCGTGCCGGCGTCGAGTGTCATTCGGAACGCCTCGCCGACACGCGCGCGGGCGGAGAGATTGGCGGCGAAGGACGGCGCGCGGGAAGGGGCTTTTTCTCCGAGTTCGGCGTAGTTGATGTAGCCGATGAACATCTCGTCATCCGTCTGGTCGCCGCCGCGCACGACGACATTCGGGTTGGGGTTAAACGGATTCTGAGGCGAGTTGTCGAAGGCGCCGCGAACGCGGATCTGAGTTCCGGCGGGTAGCCGCTTCGGTTCGGTGAACCGGTAGCCGGACTGCCAGTTGAAATCATACTGCGGCACGTTGAGCAGGGTCTCGGTTGTTCCGTCCGGGTAGGCGGCGTCGTAGCGGAACCATTTCCCCCGGTAATGCATGTGCGGGCTCAGCTCGTAGAGCAGCACGTCGCGGGTGGCGGAGGGCGTGAAAGAAGCCTCGCGCTGGTACTCGCGCGTCCGGGCCGGGATGGAAATGGTGTTGATCGGGATGATCGGGGAATAGGCGGACCGGGTCTGCAGCTCCCGGGCGGGCGGGGTGTCGGTAAAGTAGAGCCCGATCTGCGTCTCATCCGTCTCGGGTGTTCCGCTTGTCGTGTAATGCATCTGGAACGTGAGCGCGGAGTCCTTGCGCACGCGTTTGCCGCTGCCGGCCGGGTACCAGGTCTGCGCCAGTCCCGGCACGTAGCCCGCGAAGAAACCACCCTGGCCGCCGGCGGCGGCGAGGACGTCGAAAAGCGTCCCCTCGAACACAAGGGCGTGGTGGACGACCTTCGGGTTTCCGGGCCGCACGACGGCGGCCTTCAACCACCGCTCGCGGTCCACGGGTACAGCGACGGTGAGGTAGGCGTAGTCGATCTTGCCCGTGGCGGGGATCGACTGGCGCGGGACGGTGAGCACGAGATCGGGCTGGCCGAGCGGCCAGTTCCCGCCGGAGGAGGGCACGGCGGCCGGGAGAGGATCCGACCCGGAGCCGCGCGGGGCGCCAGCCTTCACCCACGCATGCAGGGTGGCGCTCTCGAGCGGGGTGAGCGCCACGTCGTTGGACCACGCTCCGTACTCGGCGTCGGCGTGCCACGGCGCCATGCGGCGCGTGAGCAGGGTGGAGCGGATGGAGTTGGCGCGGGAAGCGAGATCCTCGAAACGGGTGTAGGAGTGCGGCGCGATGTTCCCCGGTGAGTGGCAGGAGATGCAGCGTTTCTGGACGATGGGCGCCACGTCGGTCGCGTAGTTGATCGACGGCGTCGGCGGCAGGTCGATGCGCGGCGCCGTGGCGGGCATCGCGACGCGGGCGCGGGCGGGGATTCGACCAGCGAGCGTGGCGTCCAGGGCGGC
>JBEGJD010000042.1:0-3701 GCA_041184765.1 Verrucomicrobiota bacterium
GCGCGCCATCCGTGCGTCCGTCTCGTGCTCCAGCCACTGGTTGAGGGCCGCCACGCCTCCGGCGGCGAGCGACGTGCCCGCCAGCAACAGGGTGAACTTCATTCCGTCCCACGCCGGCCGCGCCGCGAAATAGCCGACGAGCGTCGTGAGCACCGACAGCAGGCTCAGCCGCGGCTTCGTGAGCTCGAGGTAGTCGCGGAAGCTCGCGGACGCGGGCGCGGTCATGCGCGGGAGGGTGTCGCGAGCGGTGTGGGCCCCTCGATCCGGTCACGGTGCGCCACCCACGTGAGCCAGAAGGTTACCGCGAGTAGCAAAGCTCCGACCACCACGTGGCTGGTGGTCATCTCGGGTTTGCGCAGCGTCCAGATCACCTGCGCGCCGAGCAGGATTTGCAGGATCAATAAACTAACCAGGGCCGAGGCCCCGGCGCGCATCGCCATCGTGGAGGCCTTGTCCCTCCGGATCGTCCACGCAAACCACGTCAGGGCGAAGGCCAGCACCAGGGCCATGACGCGGTGGGCGAAATGAATCGAAATCCGGAAATCCCAGACCGGCGGCAGCAGATGGTTCCCGGGCGGCGGGGTGGAGAACGGGAACGAACCAATGACGAGACCGGCGTTGTTGTGTCGCATGGTCGCCGCGATGGTCAGTTGCGCGATCAGCAGCAGGCAGCAGATGATCCCGGCGCGGCGCACGGTCGGGCCAACCGGGGCCGTGCCTTCGATCCACCGGCGGGAACAAGCCGCCGCGATCGCGAACAGGAGGCATACGTAAACCTGGGCGAGGATGCCGTGCGGGATACGCAGCATCTCGCCCAGCGACATCTGGAAGCCTGGCACGGCCGTCTCATGGAGCAGCACCCGCTTTCCGCCGATGAGTCCTTGGATGATGACGATGGCGAGCGCCCACAGCGCGAGGTTGCGCAGCCAGCGCCGCTCCTCTCGCCGCCAGATCCAGACGGCCAGACCGATCGTGATCAGACCCATGACGGCCCCGGTCAGGCGGTGGGAATGCTCGGCGAACATCGAGATGTCGCGCAGCCAGCCCTCGGGGTTGATCGAGCCGTTCGACAACGGCCAGTCCGGAAAGGCCATGCCCGCGTTGATGCTCGTGGTGAACGCCCCGAGCGTCACAAGCAGGAACACCCACACGCTGCCGGCCGTCGCGAACGCGGCGAGGGCGGGCTTGTGGGTGACGGTGCGCGCGGCGGCGGAGGACGTGGCCATGGAGCGTGAAGTCGCAGATGAATGCGGAGCGCGCGCGCGGGCAAACCCTTTGACAATCTTGTGAGCCGGGCGAATCCGTACGCGGATGACCGCTAATACCGCCGCGCGCCTTGCCGTCGCCGCGTTCGCCTGCCTCGTCGCCGGCTGCGGGCGCGCTCCCGCGCCGGGGGATTCCGCGCCGGCGGCGGCCAAGGCCTCCGAGGCCGAGCGTCACGCGCTCACGGGTGAGATCCTGCGGGTCGAAACCGAGCGCAAGGTGCTCATCGTCCGGCACGACGAGATCAAGGGCTACATGCCGGCCATGACGATGGAGTTTCTCGTCTCCGACGGTGACCTCGCGCTCGCGCGCCCGGGGCAGCGGATCCGCGCGGATATGATCCCGAGCAAGGACGGCGACTTCCGGCTCGAACGCATCTGGCCTGACGAACGCTCGATCGAGGCGCGCACGATCGCCACCGGGGCCATGCAACTGCGGCAGGATACCCATACGCGCGGGAAGAACGCCTATCGCGAGGTGGGGGAGGGCGCGCCCGACTTCACCCTGTACGATCAGGAGGGTCGGATCGTGCAGGGCTCCCGTTTCCGCGGGCGCCACATCATGCTCAATTTCATCTTCTCCCGCTGCCCGGTGCCGACCATGTGCCCGGCTGCCACGGCCAAGATGATCACCGTGCAGCGCCTGGCGCGTGAGGCCGGGGTGCGCGACCTCGAGCTCATCTCGATCACCCTCGATCCTGCGAACGACACGCCCGGGGTCCTGCGCGAGTACGCCTCCGTGCGCGGCATCGACACCTCCAACTTCTCCTTCCTCACCGGTCCCGAGGGCGCGATTCGCGACCTCCTCACCCAGTTCGGGGTCATCACCCAGCTGCAAGGCGACATTCTCCAGCACACCCTGGCGACCCTGCTCATCGATCCGCAGGGACGCATCGCGCATCGCACCGACGGCAGCCAATGGGAGCCGCAGGATTTCGTGCGCCGGATGAAATCTCCATGAGTTCCGTCTCCACCGTATCTCGCGCGCCTTTCGCCTGGGGCCAGGCCGCCTTCATCACGGCCGTCGCCGTGCTCGTCTTCGTCGCCTTCCGGCAAATTCCCACCGGAACGGATCTCAACCACATGGACTTTCGCGTGGAGAATCGCGGGGCCGGCGCGATCGAGTTCTGCGACCCTTTGAACCCGCAGTTCATCCCGGTCGTCGCGATGCGCTCCCCCGTCTCGATGAGCGTGCGCACCGAGGCGCCACCCGCCGCGGGTCGTGAGGTGCGCGCGGTCGTTTCCCTGCGCACCGCCAACGGCAAGGTGATCGCGCCGCCCGATCTGCTCGTCACCCACACGCGCCGGCTGCACCTGCTGGTCGTCGATCCTGCGCTCGGCGACTATCAGCACCTGCACCCGGAACCCGGCGCCGTGCCGGGGGAGTGGGCCTTTCGTTTCACGCCACGCGGCGGCGGTACGTACCGGGTTTTCGCCGACTTCACGCCCGCGGCCACCGCGCGTGGTCTCTACGCGAGCGACGATCTCGTGGTCTCCGGTCCGCCCGTCGAGGCTCCGCGCGCGTCGCCGTCGGTAGAGCAGCATGGACATCGTTTCACGCTCGCCGTCAGCCCTCGGCCGGCGCGCGCCGGCCAGCCGCTCGACCTCGAATTCACGGTCGTGCGCGACGGCGGCGGACCGGTGGCTTTGGAAAAGGTGATGGACGCCTACGCCCATCTCGTGGCCTTCGACGCCGCGCGCTCCGGTTTCGCGCACTTGCATCCGGTCGAGGCACCGCAGGGGGCGATTGCCGACCCGGCGCGGATCAACCTCCGTTTCAAGCTCACCGTCCCGCGCGCGGGGATCTTCACTGTCTGGGCGCAGCTGAACGTCGCCGGTCGCGAGGAATTCGTGCCTTTCCGTCTCGAGGTCGCGGAATAACGCCGGTCGCCGGGGAATGACCGGTTGACAGGCCGCTCCCTCGCGGTGTGGTGGCGCCAACCCCCGCCCCCATGAAGCGCTCGCTCGTCCCGCTGCTGTTCTTACCGGCCTGGTTCGCGTTCGCCGCCGAGCAGGCGCTCGAGACCAAGGTACCCCTCGCCGAGCCCATCCTCGCACCCAACCAAACCACCGTCGAGGTGCAGGTCTTCACCGCGACGCGTGTCCCCGCGATACCTCCCGCGGCCACCGCAGCGGACTGGAGCACAACCGCCGCCACGTTGCGGCGCCGGGTCCTGGACGAGGTTGTTTTCCGCGGGGAGGCTCGCGCCTGGGCCTCCGCTCCGGGGCGGGTGGAGTGGCTCGACACCCTCCGCACGCCGCACGGCTACAGCGTGCGCAAGCTTCGCTACGAGGTCGTGCCCGGACTCTGGCTGCCTGCGCTGCTCTACCAGCCGGATCGTATTTCGGGACGCGTGCCGGTCGTGTTGAACGTCAACGGTCACGAGAAGACCGGTACCGCGACGCCCTACATCCAGGAGCGCTGCATCAACCTCGCGA
>JBEGJD010000043.1:0-4057 GCA_041184765.1 Verrucomicrobiota bacterium
GCCGCGAACGCCGACTGCTGCCAGCCGAAGATACGCGCGGCGTCGCCGGGGTCCTTGGGGAGATGGAAGCGATCGAGGCCGCACTCGCCCAGCGCCACCGGACGCGGTTCCAACTTCCAGCTCGCCTCGATGTCCGCCACCGCCGCCTCCCAGGCGGAGTCGACCGAACACGGATGCAGCCCGACGGTGTGCCGCACGAATCCGTCGGCCGCATGCTCCGCCGCGAGTCCGCGGTACAGTTCCCAGTCATCGGGCCCCGTGCCGATGGTGACCATCGTCGCAACACCCCCCTGCCGCGCCCGCTCGAGCACCGCCGGCAGGTCACCCCGCCGCGCGAACGACTCGAGATGCGTGTGCGTGTCGAAAAGTTCCATCGCGGATCAGGCTCGGGACGGCAGAGCCGCCGCGGCGTTCAGACCTTCGCGCTGTTGTCGCACTTGAAGTGAACCTGCGAGCGCCGCAGCCCGAGGGCCTTGAGCGCGGAGGTCTGCGCCGGATTGCGGCGCTCGATCAGGAAGCGCTCGCGCTCCGCCTCCTCCTCGGCCGCCGCCAATGCGGCCACGCAGATCATGCCCACGGCATCGTCCGGTAGCCGGCGGGCGGGAAATCCCGCGTGCGTGGAAAGCCAGCGCAGCGAGGCCGCGAGACAGGGATCGGAAGGAGACGTACTCATCTGCCAGAGAATGCCTCCTCCCAGGCCCCGACGTCGAACCCTGTTAGAGCCACACCTTCGCCGAGCGCGAAGGGGCGTTTCACGAGGTTACCGTTGCCAGCCAGGAGCGCCAATGCCGCGGACTCGGAGAGGCTGGGTAGTTTCTCTCCCAATCGCTGCTCCCGGTAATCGGCTCCGGAGGTGTTGAAGAGCCGGCGGATCTCGCCGTCGCGGGCCGCCAGCATGCGGCGCAATTCCGCCAACGACGGCGGGGTTTCGCGGATCGGACGCTCCTCGAAAGGCACACCGCGCTCCCGCAGCCACTTCGTGGCGGCGCGGCAGGTGGAGCACTTGGCGTAGGTGTAGATGGTCAGCATGGCGCGGTCACTTCACCCATGATTCGTGCTGGATCACAAACTGCCAGCGTCCGCGGTATTGACCGAGCTCGCCGAAGAAACGCATCGGGGCGCCTTCGCGGAACTCGGACCGCAACCGGCCGCGCAGGGTCTCATCGGGCACCCACACGTCAAAGGTCTCGCCGCGAAACTCCACGGCCAACCGTGAGCCTGCCGCCACGCGTCCGTCGACGCGCACCAGGCGTCCCTTGAACTCGTCCTGCTGGAGCCGCGTGCCCGCCGGCAATGTCTCCGGCCTCAACGCGCGGCCGACGAGATCCATTTTGGCGTAGTCCACCGTCTTTACGGCGTCACCCGTCACCCGGCCGTCGGAGGCGTTCTTCAGCGCGAGCCAACGATCGCGGCGACCGTCCGGAACAGTCTTGAACGTGGCGGCGACCGGAAAGTGATCCGAGAAACCGGCGCCCGCCGGGCCGTCGAAGGTCCACCGCACCGGCAGGCCGTCCGCATCGGCGTTGAGGCCGGGGAACTTTCCCACGGTGAAGGAATTGTCTACGTACTGGACGCCTTGGTGGTCGTAGAGCCCGCGCGAAATGATGAGGTGCATCAGCGTGCCCCACTCGCCGCGGAAGGTATCGCTACCGCGCTGCTCCGCCGGGAGCTCGAACCATAGGTTGTAGAGCGGCCGCCCCGGCTGCCGCACCGCGAGTTCATTACCCTGCGAGCCCAGCACGTCATTGATGCCGGTCTCCTTCATGCGCGGGTACCGCTGCCGCTGGTTATACTGCGAGTTGAGGTCGCCGCCGATGATGATGTCGGCGTTGGGATCCGCCGAAAGGATCGTGTCGAGACGCGCGCGAAGGGTGCGGGCGTTGGCAACGCGCACCGGCTCGGTCTCGGGGTCGCTCGCACCTGATTTCCAGTGGTTGGCGAACAGATACAGCGGCGCGCCGTCGACGTCCGCCTGCACCTCGAGGATAGCGCGCGCGTTCAGCGTGGGATGGGAGCGAACGTTCCGCACGGGCAGCCGCGTGAGTACCGCGCAACGAATCTCCTGGCGGCGCTCGGAGCCGGGTGCCGTAACGTTTTCTCCCGTGATGACCCGGTAGCCTGTGATGCCAGCATCAGCCAGGGCCTTCAGCAGCAGGGCCTCAGCGGAAAGGTCGGCCACCGCGGGATCCAGCGGCTTTGCGCCGAGCAGTTTTTCCAGCGTCGTGCCGCGGAGACGCTCAAGGATTGCGTCGTAATCAGGCGCGGCGGCACCGGGCGTTGCATCAACCTCGATCTCGCTGAGGATGAGCACGTCGGGACCACGACCGCCGTCGAACTTCGCCACCACGCGCGCGATGTTGCGCAGCTTGGTGAGGGCGTGGGCCGGCGTGTACCGCGCGGGCTGGTAGTCCTCGTAGCCGCTGACGCCGTCGAGATCGAAGAGGTTCTCCACGTTGTACGCGACGACGGTAAACGTCCGCGCCGGCAGCAGCGGCGCCAGCAGAACGACGAGGATCGCCGAAAGACGAAGGAACGAGCGCATCGGGCGTAGTTGAGGCGCGCGGTTGACCGACGCAACCCTCGGCCCGCACTCTCGCCGCCCGTGAAGGAGCCCATTCTTGAGGTCAGTCACCTGCGGGTAGCGCGCGGCCGCGCCGTGATCCTGCGCGACGTCAATTGGCGGGTAGCGGCCGGTGAACACTGGGTGGTTCTCGGCGCCAATGGTTCAGGCAAGACCTCGCTGCTGAAGGCGCTCACCGGATTCCTTTCGCCGACCTCGGGCGGCTTCGCGGTGCTCGGCCGCCGCTACGGGGCGAGCGATTGGCGGGAGCTGCGGCTGCACCTCGGCGTGGTCACGAGCGCGTTCACGCAGTCGATCCCCCCGTCGGAAGCGGCCCTCGACACCGTGGTGAGCGGCAAATACGCGCAGCTCGACCTCTGGCACGCCGGCACCCGCGCCGACCGCGCCGCGGCGCGGCGCCTGCTGCGTCTCGCCGGCATCTCCCGACTCGCCGACCGGGAGTGGGCCTATCTTTCCCAAGGCGAACGGCAACGGGTGCTCATCGCGCGCGCGCTCATGGCGCGTCCCCGCCTTCTCATTCTCGACGAACCCTGCGCGGGGCTCGATCCGGTCGCGCGCCAGCGCTTCCTCGCCAGCGTCGAGCGGATCGCGCGCCACCGCGGGTCGCACGCCACCGCGCTCGTGCTGGTGACGCACCACGTCGAGGAGATCACCCCGGCCTTCACGCACGCGCTGGTGCTGAAATCCGGTCGTGTGCTGGCCGCCGGACTGCGCGCCGGCGTGCTAACCTCGTCTGTTTTATCCAAGGCGTTCGGCGCCCCGCTGCGGCTGCGTCAACGCGACGGCGCACTCCACCTCACCGGCGCGGCCGCCCGCCGATGAGGGGCGTCGCGTTGATCGCCGGTCTGCTGTGTGCCGCCGCCGATGTGATCGCGGCGCCGACAGCCGACCTCGCGCAATGGTCGGTGGAACAGATGCCGGGCGGTTCCGTGACGACTGAGGGCGACGCCCTTGTGATCCGTGACGCCGAAGGTTGCACGGTTTGGTGGCGCGAGCGGCTGACCGCCCCCGTCGAGATCTCCTATGAGGCGAAGGTCGTGATGGCGGACGGTCCCTTCGACCGGCTCTCCGACCTGAACTGCTTCTGGATGGCGACGGATCCGAAGTCCCCCGGCACGATGCCCGCCGGCCGCACCGGTCGCTTCGCAGACTACAACAGCCTGCAAACTTACTACGTGGGCCACGGCGGGAATAACAACACGACCGTACGGTTCCGCCGCTACGACGGTACCGACGCCCGTCCTCTGCGCCCGGAGCACGACCTTGCGACGCCGCGCTTCCTCCTGCGTCCCAACCACACCTACCGCCTCCGCCTCGTCGCACCAGTACTCGGCGACGCCGTCCCGTGCGACGAGGCGGAGGCGGTAGGTGTGGTTGGGACGAAGCAGGAGGCGCGGCGTCGCAAGGTCGTGCTCCGAGCGCAGGGGGCGGGCGTCGGTGCCGTCGTAGCGGCGGAACCGTACGGTCGTGTTGTTG
>JBEGJD010000044.1:0-3091 GCA_041184765.1 Verrucomicrobiota bacterium
GCTACTACCACGATCCGGGGCACCACAACACGCGCGCGCACTACGGCGTGCGCACCGCCACCCACAAGCTGATCCACTACTGGAAGAAGGACGCGTGGGAGATGTTCGACCTCGTCGCCGATCCCACCGAGCAGCGCAACCTCGCCGGGGACCCGCGGCACGCCGCCACGCTGGCGTCGCTGAAGGCCGAGCTGAAGCGCCTGCAGCAGGAACTGGGTGACACCGGCCAGTTTGCCGATGCGATCCCGCGCGACGGCGTCGACGCGCCCGTGAACGTCCCGGTGCTGGGCAACAAGACCGTCGCCGAAGCCATCGCCGCCACGCGGCGGTGAGGCGGGCGGGTTCGATCACGAGGCCGGTTTTCGCTGAAGCGTCGGAAACCGGCCTTTTATTTTCAGCGCGAACGAGGCGATCGGCCTCGTTTCGCAGGTCGCTGGGATGCCCCCGCCAGCCACCGGGCGTAGTCGGCTTCCGTAGCCTGCCCGGCGGCGAGGCTGAGGGTTTGGATCACCGCCTCCGCTTCGGGTGCAATGAATTCGCCCCCGTTCCGCTCTATAAAGCCGGCGGCGAGCATGAAGCCGGTGCGTTTGTTGCCGTCCACGAACGGATGGTTGCGCACCACCCCGAAGGCGTACGCCGCCGCCATTTTCGCCAAGTCGGGTGAGTCGTAATGAAATAGCTGGCGTGGCCGCGAGAGCGCGGAGGAAAGCATGCTCGCGTCCCGCACGCCGCTTGCGCCGCCATAGTTGGCCAGCATGAGGTCGTGCAGGGCCAGCACTTCCTCCTCGGTGAACCAATAGGGTTCCTTCACGCCGACCTCACTTGGCCAGTTCCTTCAGTGCGTTCCGATACCGGCGGTTGAGGGATTCGAAAACCGCCATGGACTTGGCGAAGTCCCGACTGGCCGGAGTCAGACGCAGACCATCAGGAGTTTCCGTCAGGGTTAGGGTATCGCCTTCCGCCACCTTCAGATGGCTTAGCGCCTCCTTGGGAAGCACGACGCCCACGGAATTGCCGATTTTGCGAAGCTTCAGGTCGAGTACCATGCCGGTACTGTTAGTACGAACGTTATTACGTCAAGGCCGGCTCGGCTTCCGCGACTCTAGCCCGGCCCACGCCGCTGCCGGCCGCCCGTCAGTCGCCCTTGCGAGCCCACGATACGGCCCATTGGCCCATCACCGCGGCGACCACGAAGTCGGCCCACGTGGTGTAAAGCAGCCACACGTCTTTGCTGAAGCCCAGCGCCACGAGCAGGTTCACGCCGGCCATCACTGTTCCGGTGAGAGCCAGACCCAGCCCGAGCCGACGCAGGTGCAGGTCCCGGTAGGGCAGGTATGTCGCGAGCCGACGGGCGAGGAATTTTCCGCCAAAGATGGCGTCGAGGGTAAACGCCGCGGCGCTCACCCCTCCCAGCGCCGTGGCTTTCAATTGCACGGCGAATTCCGAATCGAGATACCAGGAGAATCCCGCCGACAGGAGCAGCATCACGACGCCGAACAGCGCCAGCCCTCCGAGGAGATCGACTGGTTTGCGCAGGATCCGGCGGAGCAACCATTGGACGGGGAGCAGCGCGAGGCCGGCGGCGGCCGCGACCAGTGCGGCCGTGCGGAGATCGGTGAGCTTGCCGGTGATGAAAAACAGCAGCCCCAGTGCGACATCGGCGGCGATCGCGGGGACGTTGCGCCGGAACATGCTGGTGTCGATGGCGGGCCGGTCGCCTTTCTGGGTCACTAGCATCTCGCGCATCCGGCCGAGGTAAGCGTGGGGATCGCGGTGGGATTCCCATAAAACGGCGCCGTTCCGGCTCACCCGCAGGCCGAACGTCCACGCGTTCCGCGGTCCCACCTCGAACACCACGGTTCCCTCCTCGCGCGGTAGCTCCACGCGGTGCAGCCGGTAGGACTCCCGCTGGTACTCTTGTCGGTCCTCGCGTGGGCCATCCGGGGCCTCGACGACCAAGCGCGACCACGTGAACCCGGTTTCCAGCGAGACGGGGATCACCGCACCGTCAACGACGGGACGGAACCGGTAAGTCCAGAGCTTCATGCGCGGCTCGCCCGGGGATCTAGCGGGCAGGGGCATCCTCGTCGGCGATCAGCCGCGTCGCGAGGAAACCGGCGGGGGCGATAAGCAGCGTGAGGAACAGGACGAGAATGAAGTTATCCAGCACGTTCGCGGAAACGACGGCGCGCGGCCCGCCCACGGCGCGGGCGATCCAGGCGAGGGCCAGCGCGCCGCACCCGTAGCGCAGGGTGGCGAGGTAGGCCCGGTTGCGCTGCTGCAGTTGGTACTCGTCGATGTCCCGCTCTGGCGCGTGGGCGATGAAGCTGAGGTCGGAAAGGAACACGAGGATCGCGGCGACCACGCCCGTGAGCAGGCAAACACCGGACGCCGCGAGCATGGCAGCCTGTCCCTCGGTGAGGAAGAACTTGAGTGCGAACCAGCCCCACAGGCCGGTGAGCGCGACATGAAACAGGCGCCGCACCCTCTGCGGGGACAGCTTCATGTAAGCGGAAGAACGAGTGGTTTTCATAAGGTGAAATCAGGCGCGGTCCGCGCGGCCCAGGCCGTAGCCGAGGAGGCCAGCAGCGACCGCGAGGTGCACGATTAGCCAGACCCGCTGCCAGCGCGGCCGCTGGCCCCAGGGCTGGTCGGGATTGAAGGGATCGAAGATCAACCCGATGCCGGCAGAGCCGGCGGCGCTGATCGGGTCGTCGCGCAGCAGCGCCTGATAGGCGGCCAGTACAAGGGAGAGCCCGTAGGCGATCCGGTAGAACGAGCGGAAACCAGGGAGGGATGTTTTCATGGAGGGAACCTGGGCCTGTGCTCACTACGCGCCTCAGGCCCGCCGCAGCCGGCGCCAGAGGTGCACGAGGGCCGTAACGGCAGGTAGACCGTGCGGCCGTTCACCGGCGGGACCGCGCCGGTTGCCGTCAGTAGTTCCCAGCAGGGGGCGCCGATCGCGAAGACCTGCAATCCGACGAAGCTCGACCAGAGCTGGTCGGAGATCTCGACCTCGTCCGCACGTCGAAGCCAGACAAGCGTCAAGGCCCCGGCCGCGACTGCGATCAGGCCCACGCCGATCCAGACC
>JBEGJD010000045.1:0-7008 GCA_041184765.1 Verrucomicrobiota bacterium
CGGGCCGTTCTCGCGAGTGTAATCCCGCCCTCACGGGAGGAGGTCGCCGCCAAGTTCCAGCCGGCGATCGCGCTCGCGGGTGAAGCGGCGCGCGGCCGAATGCAGTACCAGGGTCGTTGCATTGTTTGCCACAAGGCTGGTGGGGAGGGTGTGGAAGTCGGGCCCGACCTGATCACCACCAAGTCCCGCGGCCGCGACTCCCTGCTGGCCGCGATCATCGATCCGCACCGCGAGGTCGCACCCCAGTACATCGCCTACGAGGTGAACACCAAGGACGGCAACGGGTATCTCGGAATGATCACCCGCGACGACGCCACTGGCTTCGGGCTGAAGATCATGGGGGGCGCCGAGGTCGCCATCACGCGGGCCAACGTGAAGGGCAGCAGTTCGTCGGGAAAGAGTCTGATGCCCGAGGGCCTCGAAGCGGGTATGTCGGTCCAGGACATGGCCGACCTGCTCACGTTCATCGAGCAGCTGAAGTAAGTTCGCACCGCGGATTCGCGCGGTCACCTGAAGCTCCCGCTCAACATTGTCGGTAAACGTGTCAGGGAAGCCGCGCTGAGGCTTTCACCCAGCCCACCCTCGTGGAGAAAACCACCGGGTCCGGGCTAGGTCTTCTTGCCAAGGTGGAGTAGGGTTTAATACTCATAGGAAATCGGCGAGTTCGCCGCTTGTCCGTTCCAACCCTCGCTGCCGTATGAATTCCGCTTCCCGCTTCGTCGTCTTCCTCGTGGAAGGCCGACGTTACGCGGTACGGCTGGAGGAGGTTGAGCGAGTGGTGGCGGCGGTGGAACTCGTGCCCTTGCCGGACGCTCCCGCGGTAGTTCTCGGGGTTTTTAACCTCCAGGGGACCGTGGTGCCCGCGATCGACACGCGCCGTCGATTACGGCTTCCGGGGCGTGAACCCGGCATTTCCGATCAATTCCTGGTGGTGCTCGCGGCCGGACGATTGCTGGCGCTTGTAGCCGACCGCGTGCAGGGGATCGTAGAAATGCCGGTCGAGGCGGTTTCCCCGGCGTCGGACGTTGTGCCGGAGCTCGTCGGAGTGGAGGGCGTGCTGCGGCTGCCGGACGGCGTCGTGGTGATTCATGATCTCGCGCGCTTTTTGTCGGCGGAGGACGGGATTCGTTTGGATGCCGCGCGGAAAAGGATGACGACGGCATGAAATCCGCCGTGGCGACGCTGCAGCTGAAGGCGCTGAGCCTCTTGATCGCGGGGCGGCTGGGCCTGCATTTCCCGGCGGCGCGGCTGCGCACCATGGAAAACGCGCTTGGTCAGGCGGCACGCGCGGCGGGGTTCGCGCAGCCGGGCGCCTTCATCACCGCCCTGCTGCGTCCGGAACCGGAGGAGGGGCTGTTTGACGCGCTCGTGCGCGAACTCACGGTCGGCGAAACCTATTTCTTCCGTGAGTCCGCGGTGTTCACGGCGATCACGGAGCAATTCCTGCCGGAATGGTCGCGCCGCTGGGCGGGCCGGATGGCGTTGCCGCGCTTCTGGAGTGTCGGCTGCTGCACCGGTGAGGAAGCCTACTCGCTTGCCATTGCGCTGGAGCGGCAGGGGTTCCCGGCGCCGGAGCGCGCGGAGATCCTTGCGAGCGACCTCAACCCCCACTTCTTGCGCTTGGCGCGCGAGGGAGTCTACCGCGCTTGGTCCTTCCGTGGTGCGCCCGACTGGCTGCGGCCCGCCTATTTCCGGCCTGTTGACGGCGAGCGCGTCGAGATCCGCGGTGACATCCGGCGGGCAGTGCGTTTCCAGCGGCTCAACCTCGCGGGTGATAATTATCCCTCGCCCGAAAACGGCACCGCGGCCGTCGACCTCATCCTTTGCCGTAACGTGCTGATGTATTTCACGCCCGAGCAGCTCGGGCGGGCCGTCCGGCAGCTCGCCGCCTGCCTCGTTGAAGGCGGCTGGCTGGTGGTCGGAGGAGCCGAGACCGGACATGTCGATGCGCCCGGGCTCACGCCGGTGCGTTTCGGCGACCTGACGGTTTTTGTGAAGACCGCCGTGCGGGCGCGCGTCTCCGTGGCGACGTCCGCGCCACCACGCAGGGAGGCTTTCGTCGCTCCTGACGCCGCACCGGTCGCGCCAGCGGCGGTGCGCCAGGTCGCGCCGGCCCAGCGCCGCGAGGAGCCGCCTCCCTCCCTCGACGACGCGCGCCGGCTCGCCAGTTCCGGCGATCGCGCCGCGGCCCTGATGGTTTGCGAGCGCCTCCTGCGCGTCGACCGCATGAACGCCGCCGCGCATTTCCTGCGCGCCTCGATCCTGCTCGAACAGGGGCAGGGAACCGAGGCGGAGCCGGCCCTGCGACGCGCGCTCTATTTGGAGCCTGACTTTGTAGCCGCTCACCTCGCGGTCGCGCAAACCGCGCGGGCCGCCGGTCGCGCAGCCGTAGCCGACCGGCATCTGCGCACCGTGCTCCGGCTGGTTTCCGCGATGGATCCCAAGACGGTCGTGCCCGAGACCGATGGCATGACGGCCGGGCGCATGGCCGAGACCCTGGCGCTATTGGTCGCCGACCGGCCCGTTTCTGCCCAACGGTTCGTCACCGCCGTCTCCGCCGTATGAAGACCACGGGTTCCTCTGATTCCAGGACGCGCGAGATCCTGCGGCGGCGCGCGGCCGAATTGGCGCGTGTTCCTGTCGTGGACGACGGCTTGGGCGAAACCCTCGAGGTCGTGGAGTTCTCCCTCGCGGGGGAGCGCTACGGCGCGGAGTCGGGGTTGGTTGCCGAGGTGCTGCATTTTTCCAACTGCACGCCGCTCCCGTGCACGCCGCCGTTCGTGCTGGGGCTGGTGAACGTCCGAGGCCGTTTCGTGCACGCCATCGAGATCGGTCGCTTCCTCGGTCTGCCCGCCCGCGGGATCGTCGACCTCCACCATCTGCTGATCGTGCGCCACAGTGGTATCGAACTTGGCATCGTCGCCGACCTGGTGGCGGGCTTGCGGCGTGTGCCACTGGCTTCGTTGCAACCCCCGCCGGCTGCGCTCGCCGGCCATCTTCGCGGCATGACCGCGGAGCGCCTCGCCTTGCTCGACATCCCCTCGATCCTCGCCGACCCGCGTCAGGTCGTGGACGAGGAGGTCGACGTCTGAGCGCCCCGTTACCTTTCAACCGAAACCCAAACCGCCCGTCCCATGAACTGGATCCATAACCTGACCACCCGCTCGAAGCTCCTGTTGGGTTTCGGCGTGTTGCTGCTGCTCCTCGTCGCCGCCGTCGCCACGGCCATCTGGTCCCTGCGGGAGATCGAGCAGGCGCAGAGCGTGCTGATGGAACGGGACGTCGCCCTCCTCGATGATGTCTCGGAGATGCGCTCCCGTCAGGACTTTCAGCGGATAATGATGCTCGACGTCATGATCTCGGAGGATGCCAAGGATCGCGAAAAGAACCTGCGCCGGATCCAGGAGGGTGCGGAGGGGGTGAACAAGGAGATCGGTCACTTGGAAACCCGGCTGGCGGGCGACGCCGCCTCGTTGCAGCGCGTCGCAGAGCTGCGGGCCGCGATCGAAGCCTACCGGCAGGGCCGGACGGAACAGATCACCCTCGTGAACGCCGGCCGCGTGGCCGAGGCCCGGCAGATGGCCGCCCTTCAGCAGGAGGAGCGCTTCGCCAAAGTGGCTTCCCTCCAGGACGGTCTCTACGCCGCGGCGCTGGAACGGGCGCAGCGCTCGGCCGCGCGCATGCAGCAGATCTCTGCCAACGCCCGCTCCACCATGCTGGTCAACGGCGCGATCGCGTTGGCCTTCGGGCTCGTCCTTGCTGGCATCCTCAGTCGCTCCATAGCCGACCCCCTCCGCCTCATCGCCGGCGCGGCCGAACGCCTCGCGACCGGGGATCTTTCGGCCGAGCGTCTCGATCTGGACCGGCGCGACGAGGTGGGGGCGCTGGCTCGTTCCTTCTCCCGGCTCTCGGAAAGCCTGCGGAGCCAGATCCGGAGCATCACCGAGGGCGTCAACGTGCTCAGCACGGCGGCGAGCCAGATCTCGACCTCGACGACGGAGTTCGCCGCGACCTCGGCCGAGACCGCCGCGGCCGTGAGCGAGACGACCACCACGGTGGAGGAGCTCCGTCAGACCGCGATCGTCGCCAGCCAGAAGGCCAAGTCAGTTTCCGACACGTCCCAACGCGCGGCCCAGGTCGCGCAGACCGGCCGGCAGTCCGTCGAGGACACCGTCGCCGGCATGCGGCGCATCCGCGAGCAGATGGATTCAATCGCGGAGCGCATGGTGCGCCTCAACGAGCAGTCGCAGTCGATCGGCCAGATCGTGACGACGGTCGAGGACCTCGCGGCGCAGTCCAACATGCTGGCGGTCAATGCGGGCATCGAGGCGGCCAAGGCCGGCGAACACGGCCGCGGTTTCGCAGTCGTCGCGCAGGAGGTGCGCAACCTGGCCGAGCAATCGCGGCAGGCCACGGCGCAGGTGATGGCGATCCTCGCCGACATCCAGAAGGCGACCAGCGCGGCGATGTTGGCCACGGAGCAGGGAGGCAAGTCGGTCGACGCCGGTGTTTCCCAAGCCTCGCAGGCCGGGCAATCGATCGCGCAGATCACCTCGAATGTTGCGGATTCCGCCGCCGCGGCCTCGCAGATCGCGGCGTCCAGCCAGCAGCAGCTGGTCGGCGTGGATCAGGTGGCGGCCTCGATGGACGGCGTTAAGCAGGCGAGCTTGCAGAACGCCGACGGCGCACGGCAGCTCGAGGCCGCCGCCCGCAATCTGAAGGAGCTGGGCGATCGTCTCCAGCGCCTGACCCAGCAGTACCGCTTGTGAGATTTCGCTCCGCGCCGCGATGACACCCCGGGAGCAGGAGTTTCTCCGACGCCTCCGCGCCACCTTCGAGATGGAGGCGGCGGAGCATCTTGGCGTCATGGGAGCCGAGCTCCTGGCGCTCGAGAAGTTGCCGCCGGGGCAGGAACCCTCGCGTTACGAGACAATCTTCCGCACAGCCCACAGTCTGAAGGGCGCCGCCCGCGCGGTGAGCGCGCGCGACGTGGAGGTGCTGTGTCAGGCCATGGAGGGCGTCTTCGCGCGTTGGAAGCGCGGGGAGGCCAGCCCCGAGCCCTCGGCCTTCGACGTGTTTCATCGCGCTTTGGAGCTGCTCCAGGCCCTGATCGCCGGGCTGCAAACCCAAACGTCCGGAGCTGCTCCGCACCCGGGCGTTGCCGAAGTGGTCTCTGCGCTCCAAGGCGTATCAGCGGGCGGCGTCGCCTCTCCTGTTTCTCCCGCGGCTCCTTCGGCCCCTCCGGCCAAGGCCGTCGCCGCACCGGTCGACACCGCCCCGTCGGTCGCAGCCGTTCCGGCTCCCGTCGCGACGCCCGCGGGCGCCCCCGCGACGCCGCCGGCTGCACCCGCCGGTCCCGCGCCGGCGCCGACGCCCGCCGCCAGCGAGTCCCGTGCGGCCGCGACCGTGCGCATCTCCGTGCAGAAACTCGACCGCCTGTTGAGGAGCGCCGAGGAGTTGATCGGCCTGAAGCAGGCCGCCCGCAAACGGGCCGGCGAGTTGCGTGAGATCGCCGAATCGCTCGCCGAATGGGACCGCCGCTGGGCGGGCCTGCGGAACGCTCGGCACTCCTTCGCGGCGGCGGGTTCCTCCGGCGACGATGCGACTGCGGGTCAGGCTTCCCACGAGGCGATGGATTTCCTCGATTGGACCTCCGCTCGGATTCGAGCCACCGCCTCACGGCTGGCCGCCGCCCAGTTGGCCGCCCGCCGGGAGGGACGTGCGGCCGACAAGCTTGTCGACGAGGTGCTGGAGGGCGCCAAGGAGCTGCTGATGCTGCCGGTCTCCACCGTCACCGACTCCCTGCCACTCGTGGCGCGCCAGATCGGTCGCGAGCAGAGCAAGGAAATCGACCTTGTCGTCCAAGGGGGCGAGGTGGAGATGGACAAGCGGGTGCTCGACGAGCTCCGCGATCCGTTGATCCACCTCGTGCGCAATGCCTCCGATCACGGCGTCGAGCCTTCCGCCGAGCGCGTGCGTGCCGGGAAGCCCGCCGCGGCCCGCATTAGCATCACCGTAGGCGCCGTCGACGGCGCCAAGGTGGAGATCGCGCTGGCGGATGACGGCGCCGGCATCGACGTCGCTCGCGTGCGTGCGGCGGCGGTCCGTCGGGGCTTCATGACCGCGGAGGCCGTGGCCACCCTCGACGAGGCGCGTTCCATCGCGTTGATCTTCGAGTCCGATGTGACGACGAGCCCCATCGTGACCGATATCTCCGGCCGCGGCCTGGGCCTCGCGATCGTGCGGGAAAAGGTCGAGAAGCTTGGCGGCCGCGTGCTGGTCGAGACGAAGCTCGGGAGGGGCACGATTTTCCGACTGATTGTTCCGGTCGCGCTGGCTTCCTTCCGCGGCCTGGTCGTGCGGGCCAACCGGCGTTCCTTTGTTCTGCCGGTGTCTGCGGTCGAGCGCGTGGCGCGCGTGCCGGCCGCGGAGGTGCGGACCGTTGGCGGCCGGGAAACGATCACGTTGCAGGGTGGCGCGATCCCGCTTTCGCGTCTGGCGACGGCATTGGAGCTGCCCGCCGAGGAGGCGCCTCCGCCGCCGGCCCACCTCGCCGTGGTGGTTGTCACGCAGCGGGACGAGCGCGTGGCGTTTGTCGTCGACGAGGTCTCCCACGATGAGGAGGTGCTGGTGAAGCACCTGGCGCCGCCCCTGCGTCGGGTGCGAAACGTCGCGGGCGCGACGCTGCTTGCTTCCGGCGCGCTCGTGCCGGTTTTGAATCCCGGCGACCTGATGCGCACGGCGCGGCGGGCGCGCTCGGCGGTGGGAGCCGCGGGTCCCGTCGCGGCGGCGCGCGGGCCGCTTTCGGTTTTGGTCACCGATGACTCCGTGACCTCGCGCATGCTCATCAAGGGGATCCTCGAGGCGGCCGGGCATCGCGTGACGACGACGGTCGATGGCATGGAGGCGCTCGAGGCATTGCGCGCCGGCGCTTTTGACCTGGTGGTTTCGGACGTCGAGATGCCGCGCATGACTGGGTTTGATCTGACCGCGCGGATCCGCGCGGTC
>JBEGJD010000046.1:0-2614 GCA_041184765.1 Verrucomicrobiota bacterium
GGGTCGGAACGTTCAATCTTTGAACGATTCAAACTTTTACTGAACGCTGAACGCCCTGACCCCATTCGGAAGGGGTCAGGGCGTTCGTTGTTTCATGGGCTGCCGGATTCAGGCGAGCCGGCAGCACGAGATGCGACCGGATTGCGGATCAATTTGCAGCTCGCGAGCGGATCCACGTTGCCAACCCGGGGCGGGGATCGCGGATGCGGAAGTGCAGGACCACGCGATAGGGTTTCCCGTCTGACGGGTCGGTGCGCCAGTAACCCATCGCCCGATCACCGGACCAGCCCTGAAGCTCGAACTTCCGCTTCGGCAGGTTCTCGGGCTTGGCGGTCGGCTTGAAGTCCATGAACGCGAGATCTGCCGGCGAGGCGTCGCTGATCGTCACCTTGCCGCTTTGCGTGCCGTAGCGCCACGTGCCGTTATTGAAGATGAAGAGCGGCGTGTAGTCCTCGCCCGCCCCGCGGTCGAAGGCGCCGTTGTCATAATCGTTCCGAATGCTCTGGTTGACCCAGCGGCCGGCGAGATCGCGCAACTCGGCCTCAGCGCGCGCATCCGCCGGAGGAGGGTTTTCCAAGGTCGCCAGAGCACGCTGAAACCGAGGCTCCTTGCGCAGGCTCGCGAAATCCTCGTCGGTCTTGAGGTGCGCGGCGTCGCTGAACCCGAGCTTCAGCGCGCGCTCCAGATAGTCGAGCGCGGGACCGGTTCGTCCGCGGCGGGCCTCGCAACAGGCGGCGTTATAGGCATGGGCGGGATTGTTCGGCTCGAGCGCCATCGCCAGCCGGCTGAGCGCGAGGCCGTCCTCGTAGCGGCCTTCCTTCATCGCCCGCGTGAGCACGCGATAGGCAAACTCGATGTCGTCCTTCGGCTCCGCCTCGGCCGCCGGCAACACCCACGGCGCGGCGAGCATCAGCGCCGCGACCAGGCGGGCGGCGCGAACAAAAGGGATTTTTACGAGATGAGTATGGAACAGGAGGCTGGGCATGGCGGGGCGGGGTTGACGCGCCTCAGGGTGAGGCACGGAGGAAAGCGAAGTAGTTCCGGGAGCCGTCGGCGTTGCTCCAGTAGAACTCGATCACCTTGCGATCGGCGGAAAGGGTTGCGCGGCCTTGATCCCACGCGGAAAGGACTCCTGAAAAAAGAAGCCCTTCGGCGGAAGCGATCACCCGGCCCTCCCCGCCCAAGCCGGTGCGGTAACGTCCGTCCGCGAAAATCTCGAAGGACTGCGCATTCTTCGGGTCGATCCATTGCCCGACCAACGCGGCGAGCGCGATCGCCGGGGCTTTGGGCGCGACCTTCGCAGTGGGAGCGAAATCTACGAAGCGGCGGCCCGACGGCCGGATGACAATGCGGTCCACCGTGCCCGACGGGGCGCGGAACGAGAGTGCGTACTGCCCCGCGGTGACGTCGTAGCTGTCATAGACCATATTTCCTCCGGGAAACTCCGCCTTCACCTTGGCGAGCGCGGCGCCCACGCCGATTCCACCTGCGAGACGGGCATCACCCTCGATCGTCGCCGACCAGATTTCCTTACCGCTGGGGTCGAACATCACGCGCAGCCCCGCGTAGCCGATACCGCCGCCGAACGCGCGGTTGTCGGAGCGCGGCTGGCCCAGCGCCGCGATGACCTGATCGGCCCCCATGGAAAGCCGCAGCGGGAGGGAGAGCGGCTCGACGCGATTAGCCGGCGTGGAGGCCGGGGCGTTTGCCGAAAACACGGCGGGCGGGCCGAGGCAGATCAAAACGAGCCCCAGGAGGAGACGTTTCATGCGATCCTCCGAACGGATTTCGCGCCGGTTTCGCAAGGGCAAAGCCGCCGGCCTGACCGGACAGATCTGCGAATGAGGAAAGCCGGAAAAGGGCGTCGGGCACCGTACCGACCACCCCGGCCCATCGTTCCTAATCGTACTCGGCGACGGGCTGGAAATCTCCACGTTCTGGCCGTACCCCCATATGAAAGTTTCCGCAGCCGGCCCGATCCTCGCATTTATCGCTTTTGCCTTATCCGGACCGCTCGGCGCCGCGGAAAGCGTGCTGACGGCCGCGCAAAAGCCGGCGCCCGCGGAGAACTTCCCACGGTTCATCGTGCCGGGCCAGCAGCGCGCCATGGACGCGCTCAACGCGATGCATCGGCTCCACTACCCGCCGGTCTGGCTCGATTATCCGGACCGCGATCCCACGGCCGCGCTCTGCACGTTGTGGGATGAGTGGTTGTCGGGCGCGTGCCTGTGGGCCGACACCGCAGGCATACTCGTCTGCGACGGCAAGGTGAGCATCACGCAGCGGCTGAAGAATTCCTTCAGAAACAAGATCCTCGACGCCGAGGGCTACGTCGCGACGCACCAGCACGAGGGCATCGGCCACATCCTCGGCTGGCCGTTCCCCTACTGGATCGGAAGCCCCGGCGCGGCGGGCGTGCACTTCTCCGCCGCGGGCACGAAGTCGGCTGTGCTCACCAAGGGTGCACCGGTGACGACCAAACCGGACGGCTGGCAACTCACCGCCGCGGAGGACCGCGGTGTCAATGACACCGGTTGGCGGCTGGCGCTGACCGGCGCGCAGGCTTCGGCCTCGGTAAAGCTCGGGGTAATCGACCCACGGGTGTCGCCCTTCA
>JBEGJD010000047.1:0-7371 GCA_041184765.1 Verrucomicrobiota bacterium
GCCCAACAGTCCCTCCGTGCAGGTTCAGCCAGACCTAATGCACCTGGCATTCGAGGTCGACAATCTTGCCGCCTTCGCCGCCGAACTGGCGCGCAAGGGGTACCCGCTTTCCGACGGCCCCACCACCACCGGCAGCGGCTCGTTGATCGCGTTCATCGACGCCCCCGAAGGGTACGAGGTCGAGTTGATCCAGCGTCCGCGCTCGCGCTGACAACGTTCAAGGCGGGGTCGCGTAGCCAGCTGCGCGCAGGATCGCGCGCGCTTCCTCGCTGGCGAGAAAGTCGAGGTAGCGGCGGGCCGCCGGATTGGTGGCACCGCGCGTCGTGAGGACGACAGCGTGGTCGAGCGATACGCCCGGATGCTCCTTCGGGGAAATTTCCCGCCACACGCCGCGACCGGCGAGCCGGGGGGATTTCACGGCGGACAACGCGACGAGACCGAGATCGGCCGCGCCGGCCTCCACGAACTGCACCGTTTGCGTAAGGCTGTCGCCGAAAACGATTTTGGCCCGCGCCTTTTCCCATACGCCGGCGCGCTCCAGCGCCGCCTGCGCGGCGCGGCCGTAGGGAGCAGTCGCGGGTTGGGCGAGTGCGATGCGGGCGATACCCGGGTTGAGCGTGGCGGAACCGAGATCCTTGAGATCCACGGCAGTCCGCGTGGTCCAGACGACGAGTCGGCCGGTCGCGAACACCCGCAGGGTCGCGGCGTCGCCGCCGCCGCGGGCGACGAGCGCCCGCGGGGTGTCCACGTCGGCCGACAGGAAGACGTCGAACGGTGCGCCGTGGGAGATTTGCGCAAAGAGGCCGCCCGTCGGTCCGAGCGCCGACGTCACCTTCACCTCCGGCGCGAAACGGCCGAAACCCGCGTGGAGGGCGTCGATGACGTACGCGAGGTTTGTGGCGGCGGCCACGGAAACCTCGGCGCTTTCGGTCGGGCGGCCGGCGGCCGGCGAGGCCAGGAGCAACGCGGCCAGTAGCGGGAGCAGGGCGCGAGGCACGTGCTTATTTCGCCTTCGCCGGGCGCACGTCCTCGAGGATCCAGTCGTCGCCCCGGCGTGACATCATCCCGGTGACGGCGTCGCCTTTTTTCGCGGACTTCAGCGTGGCGGCGTCGACCTTGAACATCATGGTCATCGCGCGCATGAAGCCCGGGATTTCCTCGTGTTTCACCATGAGCGCGGAGCGATCGGGCATCACGGACGTGATCACCCCCTTGAGCGGGTAGCGCTTCACCTCGCCGGCGGACTCGGCCTTGGCGGGCTCGTTGCAGCAGCAGGCCTCGCCCTTTGGGCGGTCCTTGCAGCACGAGCAGCCGCAATTGAAGCCCGTTGCGGCGTGCAAAGCCTGGCCCAGCCCGAGCGCGGCGAAGAAACGGAGGACCACGGAGGTAAACTTCATGGCGAGAGTTTGGATGTTTTTCCGCTGGTTGGCGAATCGGCTGTGTTCACGGGGATTACCGCCGGACCAGTTCCGGTGTTCCAGAAGGCGACCATTTTACCTTGGTGATTAAAGACCCTCGGCTGGCTGCAGGGACCGGCACTTTCAGCGAGGGTCACTTCGCGCCATGACCGTCCGTTGTCGGACGATACCAATGCCCGAAGCTGATTGGCTCCGGATGCGAATTCCTTCCAGATCGTGACGATTTTCCCTCCCGCGACCGCAAGGTCAGCGTGCGCCGCCAAGCGCCCGCCCAGCGGACGGATCGCCTCGGGGGAGGCGCCGGGCATCACACGACCGTAAGCGGCGCGGCCTCCGCCGGATTCGGTCGCAGTGAACCAGACGGCATGGAGCCTGCCTTTTTCGTCGCAGGCGAGCGCCGGCCCGTGATGCGGGCAAGCGTTCACCCGCCAGTCGTCGAACGTGGCGCGCCGGAGCGGCCCCGCGGTGCCGTCCGACTGCAGTTGCGCGAGCGCGTGGTCGCGCACGTTGGGCTCGAAAATATGGCGCCATAGCGCGTGGACTCCGCCTTCCACGGCCGGGGCGAGCGCGATCCGGCAGCATTCGCAGGTGTGGTCCGCCGCCTTAAAATCCCCCGCGAAGGTCGCTCCGCCATCCGCGGAGACGGCGAAGTAGAGTGCGGCGCCGCGGTAGGGGCGGCCCGTCGCCGCGGCCGCCATCGCGTCGCGTTTGTCGATCCAAGCCACAAAGAGGCGGCCCTCGGCGTCGAGGGCGAGCGCGTCGAAACGGTGGGTGATCTCCGCGCGGTCGCGGTGCACGGTCCGTGGCGGCTCGAAACTCCGGCCGCCGTCGATCGAGCGCGAGAAACGGACCTCGCCGGTGTACGGCTTGGCGAGTGGCCGAGTCCACGAGATGAAGATGGTCCCGTTTTTTCCCGGCAGAACTTTCGGCCGCGCGTCTCCGCCGGGGTCGATATCCTCGGGCTCCCGGTTCACGCGCACCGGCTCGCTCCATCGGCGACCCAGATCCTCCGACAAGAGCGCTTCGATGAATCCGCCGCGGTGCCGGACCATCCAGAGCCGTCCGTCGGCGTCGAACGCGGCGTCGGCGCGCAGGTCCGCCCCGCCCGAGGTGGGGGTCGGGTGCGCGTGGGCCGCGCCGTGGGCGGCCTTCTCCGAGCCGAAGGCGATTGCGGTCACGGCGAGGGCAAGAAGGGACAGGAGTTTCCGGTGCATGATCGGCGGGTGTTACCAGCTGTATTCCACGCCTGCCTGGAAGGTTCGTGGCAGGCCCGGGGTGAACACCCGGGTGTTGGATGTCACCGAGGCGCTGTCTGCGAAGCGGCGGTCGAAGGTGTTCATCATGCGACCGAAAAGGGTAAGGCGGGAGCTAACGGTTTGGCTGGCGCGGAGGTTAAAGAGATGATGCCCGGGATACTTCCCGAACACTGGGGAGTTGCCCGCCTCGAGCCAGTACGGACCGATGTGCGTCCACTCCGCCTGCACCAAGGATCCGCGCGCCGTCGTCCAGCCCAGCCGGGCGTTCGCGATGAGCCGCGGGGCGGACTCCATTTCCCGTCCGCTGAAGTTCGCGCTGGAAGTGACCCAGTCGACGTAGGTATGGCGGGCCCTTGAGACGGCCGCGTCGAACCGCAGCCCGCCGGGCAGCGGGCCGCCCACACCCGCCTCGACGCCGGTGTGGCGCGTGCGGCCGGCGTTGACGCTGGTGGTGACGTTTGTGGCGAGGTCGCGCTGGCTGACGAGATCGTCTCGTTTCTCCAGACGGTAAGTAACGACGTGCGCGGCCCATCCGCGCAGATCCGTGCGCGCGCCGAGTTCGGCCTGGCGGGCGCGGATGGGGCGAAGGTTGGCGGCGAGTCGGGCTCGGTTCATGGCCGCGGCCGGGGTCGTGTCGTTGCCCGCGCGGTACAACTGGCTTTCCGAGGGCGCGCGGAACCCGTGATTGAACGAGCCGTACAGGTGGAGCGCGGGGTTGATGGTCCAGGTCGCGCCGAACTTGGGGCTCAGGCTGGAGAAGTCGCGGGATTGGCCGGAGATCTGCCCGTAATACCGGGTCGCCCCGAGGACGTTCGCGGCCACTGTCCCGGCCGTCAGGTGGTTATCCTGCTCGAAAGCGAGGCGATCGTGCCGCAGACCGGCGCTCAGGCGCACGTTCCCGCCGACGGAGGTTTCGGCGTGAACGTAGGGCGAGAAGCTGCGGAACATCACGTCGTAGTCGTAGATCCGCGTTCCGGGGGAGTAGCCGGTGTAACGCGTCGAGGCGCCGGTGCCGGAGCGGGCGACGAGCGCGTTGTCCTCTACGCGGGAGCCGGGGCTGCGGTCCAGATCAAGCCCGGCGATGAGGCGTGTGCGTGACGCGCCCGGCACGACCTGGCGCCACTTCAGCAGCGCCCCCAGCGAGCGGCTGAGCGAACGGTCGATGCGCGGGTCCGAGCTGAGGTTGAAGGTTGCGAACAGGTCCATGCTGTTGCGGCGCGCGTAGGGTGTGAGCGTGAGGGTACCGACGGCGAAGCGGTGCTCGAGCTCCAACGAGGCGCGGAGCGCCTCGACGCGTCGGAAGGCGATCGCGAAGTTGTTCCGCGTCGGATCGTTCAGGTAATCCGCCAGCGGCAAGGCGGAGTTGGCGCCGGTCTCCTGGTCGATGTCGGACCAGCCGAACTGGGCCCGGATATGGGTTCCGGTGCTGATTTGCCGGTCCCAGCGGCCGTTGACGCTCCGCCGGTCGTACGCGGTGGCGTGGCGCCAGCCGTCATTGTGGGTGAGGTTGGCGTCCACGCGTGCTCCACCTCCGCCGAACGGGGCGCTCGCGCCGAGCAGGAAACGACGGATGCCGTGTGAGCCGGTCTCGGCCAGCAGGCTGCCGCCGAGCCGCTCCTCGGGTGCACGCGAGAGGATGTTGACGATCCCGCCGATCGCGTCGGAGCCATGGAGGGCGGTGCCCGGGCCGCGCACCACCTCGACACCGCCTGCCTGCGGCAGGTTCACCTCGTAGAGTGCGTTGTGGTTGAAGAAGCCGGTCGGGCGGATCGGGATGCCGTCCTCCAGAAAGAGATAGAGCGGGCTGGTGGTGAACGGTTGCCGGATGGCGGTTGTGTGGCCTTCGCCGTTGGTCACGGCGACCGCCACGCCCGGGAATTGTCCGAGCAGCTGGCCCGGATGAAGGGGAGCGGTTTGCCGGATGGTCTCCGGGGTGAGCACACCCACCGAGGCGGGCGTCTCCCGCAGCGGTCTTTTTTCCCGTGTGCCTGTGACTGTGTACGTCTCGAGGGAGGTGGCGGGAGGAGCGACGGGCGGTGTTTGGGCGCCCAGTGGGGACGCGATGGCAAGAAAAACGACAAGTTGGGGGCGGAAAAATGGCATGAAGGAAAAGCACTGAACGATTGTTGGCCGGACACCGCCGCGGTCAGCGGAGGAGTCGCGGATCAGATGGAGGGCGGGAATGACAGAACGCGCGCAAGCGTCCCGGTTCTCGCCGTTGGACAATCAGCTCAGTCGCCGGGGCGGAGGCACCGGAACCGGATAACTCCGGCTCGGGCCCACGGCGTGCGAAGGGTTTTCCCAAGTTTCTGTGACAGGCGAGAGGATGACCGGTGCCGGGCGATGCAGCGCCAGGATTAGCTTTTCCGGGCTGCGTTCCATGGCGGCGGGAAGCTGGGACTGCGCCTGCTCGCGCGCCTTCGCGACATTGCGGCAAAGGTGGCAAGGACGGCTCGGGTCGAAGGTGCGGGATAGCGCGGCGCGAACGTCCATGGTCTCCGCGTACCCGGCGAACATCCTGCCCCAAGCCAGCACTTGCACCGAGTCCAGCAGCGCCCCGTTGGCGAAAAGCCACGCGAGCAGGAGGGCCGCACTGGGAAGGCGCTTGAGCAAAGCGCGGCGAGGATTCGACCGCACTGCGGCAAAGCAAGCGCCGAGTCGGACCCGGTTGATTCTCCTCACCCCCGCGGTTGAAACCGCCGCCGGTAGGCGCTCGGGGTCTCGTCCATGATGCGGCGGAACTCCTTCGTGAAATGGCTCTGGTCGGCGAAGCCAAACTCGCTCGCGACCTCCGCGAGCGACTTTTTCGTGAAAACCAGCGGGCTGCAGCTCATCCGCACGCGCAGGCCGCGCAGGTAGTCGTGCGGCGAGGTTTGGTAGGCGGCTTGGAATTGGCGCTCGAACGCGCGCACCGACAAACCGCAGGCGCGCGCCAGATCGTCGTTGGTGATCCGCTCCGCGTAATGCTCGCTGATAAAGCGGATGGCTACTCCGAGCGGGGCCCCCGTCGCGGCTGGTGGCATCGCGCCGGCCCTCGGGAGCGGCCGCGTCACCCCGGCGGTGCCGACAATGCGGCCGGCCGCGTTGCGCAGCGGGACTTTCGACGTCACGCACCAGCGCGCCGTGTGGTCGAAACGGCCGACCAACTCGACGCGGGAGAGGATCTTCTCGCCGCGGAGGACGCGTTCGTCGTCCATTCGGTACTGGTTCGCGAGCACCTCGCCGCAGAAGGCGTAGTCGGTGCGCCCGATGATCTCCGCGCGCGTCCGCACGCCGAAATTCAGCAGGAACGGCACGTTCACCCACTCGTAGTGGCCCGCCTCGTCCTTCATCCAGAGCGGTGTATCCTCGAGATAGTCGAAGAGCTCTATGACCTCGGGCGCGACGGTGCCGATGCGGCTGAGCGTCGCAAGCATGGTTTCATCACCGGAGGTCATCTCGTCATCCCAACCGTCCTCCGCGGCGCGCGGCAAGCGCGGGGAGGCAAACGTCACTCGTTGAACCGCTGGCGGGAGTTGGTGCGGAGGTAGTCGGCGATCTCATCGGCGAAGAGGGCGCCGAATTGCTCGCGCTTCCGTTCGCCCATGCCGGGGATGCCGCTCATTTCCCGTTCGCTCGCCGGATAATGGCGGGCCATCGCGCGGAGGGCGGCGTCGCCGAGGATGATGTAGGCCGGCACGCGGCGCTCATCGGCGAGTTCCTTGCGCAGCGCGCGGAGGCGCGCGAACAGGATCTCGTCGCACTCGACCTCGCCGGCCCGGCGCGCGGGCGCCTTCCGCGCCGTCGGCAGGTCCATCGGTTTCGTGAGCTGGATCGGGGTGCGGGTCCGCAGCACCTCGAGGCCCGATTCGGTGAGTTCCAGCGTCGCGAATTCCCCCGGAGAAACCGCGACGTGGCCGAGGCGCATCAACTCCCGCGCGACGGCGCTCCAGCCGCGTTCGTCGAGTTCGGGGCCGATGCCGTAGGTGGTGAGCTGGTCGTGGCCCCAGCGGCGGATCTTCTCGTTGTCGGCGCCGGTGAGGACGGCGACGACGTGGCGCAGGCCCACGCTGAATCCGCTGTGACGCGCGATGCGGTAGAGGCAGGAGAGGAATTTTTGCGCGACGACGGTGCCGTCGTAGGTCTCGCGTGGCTCCAGGCAATTGTCGCAGGCGCCGCAGGTGGCGGTCGGGAAACCTTCGCCGAAGTGGGCGAGCAGCGCGACGCGGCGGCAGCCGGCGCTTTCGGCGTAATTGACCATGGCCCGCAGCTGGTCGCGGGCGATCTTCTGTTCCTGCGCGTCGGTGATCTCGTCGAGGAAGTGGGTCTGCTTGGCGATGTCGCCGGGACTGAAAAGCAGAAGACAGTCGCCCGGCAGCCCGTCGCGCCCGGCGCGCCCGGTTTCCTGATAATAGCCCTCGATGTTCTTCGGCAGGTCGTGGTGGATGATCCAGCGGACGTTCGGCTTGTTGATGCCCATGCCGAACGCGATGGTCGCGCAGATGATGCGAGTCTCGTCGCGGAGGAACGCCTCCTGGTTCCTTGACCGCGTCTCGGCGTCGAGGCCGGCGTGGTAGGCGCGGGCCAGGAAGCCGCGGCCCGCGAGCGAGTCGGCCACCCGCTCGGCGGTCGAGCGGCTGGCGCAGTAGATGATGCCGCTCTCGTCCTCGCGCCGGCGGATGAAGTCGATGACCTGCTTGAGCGGCTGGTCCTTGGGT
>JBEGJD010000048.1:0-3094 GCA_041184765.1 Verrucomicrobiota bacterium
CCCCGCGAAACCGTCGGGCGCTCAATCCCTTATTCGCGCACGGTCACCGCGGTCACTTCTCGGCGGCGAGGCGGCGGAGGTAGGCGCCGTAGGATGATTTTCCGAGGCGTGAGATGTTGGCTTCTAGCGCGGCGCGATCGATCCAGCCTTGGCGCCAGGCGATTTCCTCCAGGCACGCGATCTTCAGGCCCTGGCGGTTCTCGATGACCGAGACGAATTGCCCGGCCTCCAGGAGCGAGTCGTGGGTGCCGGTGTCGAGCCACGCGGTGCCGCGCCCCAGCACCTCGACGTGCAGTTTGCCTGCCTCGAGGTACAGACGGTTGAGGTCGGTGATCTCCAGCTCACCGCGCTTCGACGGCTTCAAGCGCCGGGATAACGCGACGACATCAGAATCGTAGTAATAGATGCCCGGGATGGCGTAGTTGGACTTCGGCTGGGCGGGTTTCTCCTCAAGGGAGAGCACGCGGCCGTCGGCCGCGAACTCCACCACGCCGTAGCTCGTGGGATCCGAAACATGGTAGCCGAAGATGGTTGCGCCAGAGGTGCGCGTCGTGGCGCGCTCCAACGACTTCACCAGATCGTGGCCGTAGAAGAGGTTGTCGCCGAGGACCAGGGCGGCCGGTTCGTTCTTCAGGAAGCCGGTGTCCTCGGCGATGTGGAACGCCTGCGCGAGGCCGTCGGGGCTGGGTTGCTCCGCGTAGGAGAACTTCACGCCGAGATTGGCGCCGTCACCGAGCAGCTTTCGGAACAGCGGCAGGTCGGTAGGCGTGGAGATGATGAGGATCTCGCGGATCCCGGAGAGCATCAGCACCGACAGCGGGTAATATACCATCGGCTTGTCGTACACCGGCATCAGCTGCTTCGAGACCGCGATGGTGAGCGGGTACAGCCGCGTGCCGGAGCCACCGGCTAATATTATGCCCTTGCGGGCAGGCGAGAGGCGATGGGCTTTGGGCGATGGGTCAACGTTCATAGGTTGCGGATCTGGCTTTGATCAGGGCGCCAAGGCGACGGCCGACGACGATTGCTTGCTGCTGAATACTGTGGACGCGTTCCGCGGGCAGAAGACCTACTTCCTGGGCGATTTCCAGCTGGGTCCGAAGTTCGGCCAAAGAGCCCTTGGCGATATAGAAGAAACGGACGGAATCGCGATCCGTGTCACGTTCGTCTCCTTCCGCGATGTTCGAGGGGACGCTCACTGCCGCGCGGCGTATCTGGTCGCGCAGTGCCGGGTCGCGCAGGCGGTCGGTAGCCTTGTAGGTCTCGACCGTGAGCGCCATCGCGTCTTTCCAGACCTGCAGATTTTGGAAGCCCGTTCCCATCGCCTATCGCCGATCGCCCATCGCCATCACCCTTTAGCCCCTAGCCTTTCACGCGCGTAACGCGTGGCGGTAATTTCCGCCGCCCAGTTACGGTGCGTGAGATACCAGTCGACCGTCTTCTCGATGCCGGTGGCGAAGGATTCGCGCGGGGACCAGCCGAGCTCGCGCTGGAGCTTCTCGCAGTTGATCGCGTAGCGGCGGTCGTGGCCGGGACGGTCGGCGACGTAGGTGATCTGCGTGGTGTAGGATTTTCCGTCGGCCCGGGGTGACTTGCGGTCGAGCAGCGCGCAGATCGTGCGCACGATCTCTATATTCGGTTTCTCGTTCAGGCCGCCGACGTTGTAGGTCTCACCGACGCGACCTTTGCGCAGCACCAGCCAGATGGCGGCAGCGTGGTCCTCCACGTAGAGCCAGTCGCGCACCTGCATGCCGTCGCCGTAAACCGGCAGGCCCTTCCCCTCGAGGGCGTTGAGGATCATCAGCGGGATCAGCTTCTCGGGAAAGTGGTAGGGGCCGTAGTTGTTCGAGCAGTTGGTCGTGAGCGTCGGGAGTTTGTACGTGTGCTGGTAGGCGCGCACGAGGTGGTCGCTGGCGGCCTTCGACGCCGCGTACGGTGAGTTGGGCGCGAAGGGCGTCTCCTCGGTGAACGCCGGGTCGTTCGGTGCCAGGGTGCCGTAAACCTCGTCGGTAGAGACGTGCAGGAATCGGAAGGCTGCTTTGCGCGGCTCGGGCAGCTTCGCCCAGTGCAGTCGCGCGGCGTTGAGCAGGCGCAGCGTGCCGACGACATTGGTCTGTACGAAGGGCTCCGGCGAATCGATCGAGCGGTCGACGTGCGACTCCGCGGCGAAGTTCACCACGGCGTCGATCGCGTGTTCGGCCAGCAGGCGCGACACCAGCTCGGTGTCACCGATCCCGCCATGCGCGAAGGCATAGCGCGGGTCGCCCGCGAGGTCGGCAAGGTTGGCGGGGTTGCCCGCGTACGTGAGGGCGTCGAGGTTGACGACCTTGGTCGCGGCCTCCGGACCTTTTTCGAGCAGACGCTGCCGGATGAAGTTGGAACCGATGAAGCCGCAGCCGCCGGTGACGAGGAGGTTCATTTTGAGAAGGGAGAGGGAAAGGGAAGGGGAGAGTGAGAGGGACGAGGAGCGCGAAAGTGAGAGGGTGAAGGGCTTGGGGTCACATAGAACACGGAGGCGAACCGGAGGGTACGGAGGGTTGGGAGAGTGAAGGCAGGTGCGGGTTCGCAGGATCGCCCGCGGCTACAACCCATGCTCCGTGTCCTCGGACAGGTGCTCCGTGAACTCTGTGTCCAAACCCAATTCCGGCAGAGACTCATTCCGAAGTGGCCGGTTCATTTGTGAATTTCCCGCTTCCTCGGACTCAGGCCTCGACGACTTGCCGTAGGCTGTCGTGCCAGTCGGGGAGGCGGAGGCCGAAGGCGCGCTCAAGCTTGGCGGCCGACATCACGGAATAGGCCGGGCGCTTCGTCGGAGTGGGGTATTCGGCGGTGGTGATCGCCTCCACTTCGCGGCACTTGCGCGTCTCCGGCGGCATCAGGTCGATGATCGCCTTCGCGAAACCGTGCCAGCTGGTCTGACCGGAGGCGCACAGGTGGTAGGTGCCGCTGAGGCGGCGGGCGTCGTCGGGTTGCCGCACCTGCAGGAGCGATTGGGCGGTGGTTTCGGCGATCATCCGCGACCAAGTCGGGCAGCCGACCTGGTCGGCGACGACCCGGAGCTTTTCCCGCTCACGGGCGAGACGCTGCATCGTGA
>JBEGJD010000049.1:0-4242 GCA_041184765.1 Verrucomicrobiota bacterium
TGAAAGCGATGAACCGGGATGGTGCCGACACCCCGCTGCGGGTGAACCTGGAGTTCAACCCGCGCCACGCGGTCATCAAACGCCTCTTCGAGACGCACACCGGCAATCCGGACCGCGCGAAACTGGTGGCGGAGCAGTTGCTCGACAACGCCCTGATCGCCGCCGGACTGCTGGAGGACCCAACCTCCATGGTGGCCCGTTTGAACAAACTGCTGGAAAGCGTCTAAAGCGGATAATACTACATAATCGTTTGTAGTCCAGCGACTAAAAGATTGTATGGCTCATATGCCATACATAAAAGATTGACGGTATGGCATTCTAGCCATACCGGACGTGCCATGAAGATGACGATGCACATCGAGGAGACTGTCTTGGAGCGGGTGATGATGATCACCGGCGCTCCCACCAAGACCGCCGCGGTGAAGATCGCCTTGAACGAAATGGCGCGGCGTCACCGCATGAAGGAACTTTTCAGCGCCGGCCTGGGCATGGGAGCGGAGGAATTGCGTGATGCGATCGACCCCGCCTCCTACACGACTCCCGACGGTCCGGCGCCGATCGTGACCGAGCCTCGTCCCTCGCCGACCGATGCCCCCCGTCATCCTGCCGGATAGCAGCGTCTTCATCGACGACCTGCGGGCCGGACGGGACCCCTTCGCGCGTTTCGCCCCCTGCCCTGATGATTGCGAATTCGCGACCTGCGGCATGGTGGTAACGGAGGTGTGCCGCGGCGTGCGAAACCCCGTCCTGTTGCGCCGCGTGCGAGAGCGCCTGGGAGTGATGGTCTACATCCCCACTTCCAAAGAGATCTGGGAGCGGCTTACCCAGCTCGCCTGGGCGCTGGATCGACGGGGGGTCACTTTGCCGGCGACGGACCTGCTCATCGCCAGCTGCGCCCTCCAGGTGGGAGCGGCGATTCTGACGTACGAACCGCACTTCCGCCACGTGCCCGGGCTCGAGGTGATCAGCTCGCTGGAGTGATCCGGGAAACAAAAAGGCCGCCCGGAAAGGGCGGCCTCGGAGAGGAAGAATCGGCTGCTCAGGGCAAAGCGCGCACCTTGATGTTGCGGTAGACGACCTTGCTCTCGGGATCGTGGCCCTGGATGGCGAAGGTGCCGCTGGAAAGCATCCGGCCCTTCATGTTGGCCGGCGGTGCGGCCGGCGTGGGCTCGGTGAAGTCGATGATCTGCTTCCCGTTCACGAAGGTCTGGATGCGCTTCCCCTCCACCCGCACCACCATCGTGTACCACTCGCCGTCCTTGGCCGGGGCCTCGGCGTTGTCCTTGATGGCGTAGAGTCCGGCACCCTTCTTCACGTCCTTGTGGGTGTTGTTCACCTGCACTTCGTAGCCTTTGTCGGGCCAACCGGTCTCCTGGTAGGCGGTGTGGATGTAGACGCCCGAGTTCGCCTTCGGGAAGGTCTTGATCTCGAGGCTGAGCTCGAAGTTGCGGAAGTTGGCGCCGTTGACCGGGCCGGTGTAGAAGAGGTGCGAGCGCTTGCCGAAGACGACCAGTTCACCGTCCTGCACGGAGAAGGTCCCCTGGTTCTCACTGGCCTTCCAGCCATTGAGGGATTTGCCGTCGAAGAGCAGCTGCCAGCCGGCGGATTTGTCCGCCGCGGAAAGCGTGTTATGCGGGGCGGCGGCGGAGAGCCGAGCGCCGGATAGGACCGCGAGCAACGAGAGGATCAGGATGGGTTTCATGCGTGGTTTCGGGGTGAGACGCCGAGGCTAGAACGTCCATTCGCCGCGCGGCGAGCACGGATCATGGGCGCCGCGGACTGGTTAAACGCGCACCCGTGCGGGGCGGCGTTTCCAGACCTGATAGACGATGGCGTAACCGACGACACCGCCCAGGATGCCAACCACCGCGGAGCCGAGGTACAGCGAGATCGCGGCGTCGCCCGAGAGCAGTCCGCTGGTCTCCTCCGTGACTCCCTGCCACACTTGCGCGAAACCCCGGCCGCGCACCAGTTCCCCGGCGAAGTAGCAGATCGGAAGGTGCACGGGCGCGGTGAGCGGCGTGGAAAGGAACTGCAGCGCGATGCAGAGGAGAAGATTCCCGCGCACCAGCAGCGCGGCGATGGTGGCGAACACCGATTGCAGCGGAAGAAAGGGCACGACGGTGATGGGAAACCCGACCAACCACGCGCAGGCCAGCGAGCGGGGTGTGGGCAACCAGAGTTCCTTCGCGAGGAGGCGATCGCCGAACCAGCGGTGAAGCCGGGTACCCCGCATGTGCCGCCGGGACAGTTTCTGGCGATGGAGCCAGCGGAGGGTTTTCAGCGGGAGCCGCATGGGGTGGTGGACGCGCGGGGACCGTAGGATCCGCCGCGGGCAATGCAACCGGAAGCGAGAGCGCGGGCGCGGCAGATTCGGGTTGCGGCATCCCGCTCCCGAAGCACGCTCCCGTCCGCCCCTTTTCCGCGGAAACCGCGCCCCGCGATTTCCGTCATCAAGTCAGTCTCCCACCCATGATGTCAGCCCGCCTCCTCCTCGCGTCCCTGCTGCTTCCCCTCGCGGCCACCGCCGCCCAGCCGCCCGCCGGCTTCACCCCGTTGTTTAACGGGAAGGATCTGAAAGGATGGCGTGGCGGCAGCACCTTCGACCACCGCAAGCTGCTCGCGATGGCTCCGGCCGAGCGCGAGGCGCAGATCGCGAAGTGGACCGCCAGCATGCTCGCGCTGAAGGACGGCAAGCCGCACTGGCGCGCCGAGGACGGCGTACTGGTGAACGATGGCCAGGGTGACTACGCGACGACCGAGAAAGACTACGGCGACTTCGAGCTGATGCTGGACTTCAAGCTCGCCCCCGGCGCCGACTCCGGCGTGTACCTCCGCGGTGTGCCGCAGGTGCAGATCTGGGACTTCACGATGCCCGACCCCAAGGGCCACGGTTACGCGCTCGGTTCCGGCGGGCTTTGGAACAACACCAAGGGCACCCCGGGTCGCGACCCGCTGGTGAAGGCCGACAAGCCGGTCGGCGAGTGGAATTCCCTGCGCGTCCTCATGGTCGGCAGCCGCGTGAGCGTGTGGCTGAACCAGAAGATGGTCGTCGATCACGCGATCCTCGAGAACTACTACGACAAGAACGACAAGAAGCTGAAGCCCGAGGAGCGACGCCCGGTGCCAGCGCAAGGTCCGATCCAGCTGCAGACGCACGGTGGCGCGACCCACTGGCGCAACCTTTACATCCGCGAGATCGGCGCCGAGGAGGCGAACCGCCTGCTCGCGAGCCGCGGCGGCGAGGGCTTCAAGCCCATCTTCAACGGCCGCGACCTCACCGGATGGGCGATCGAGGAAAAGGGCGGCAACAAGACCGCCGGTGACGTGATGGAGGTGAAGAACGGCGTGATCGTGTGGCGCAACGGCAAGGGCGGCACGCCTTACTGGAACGAGGAGCTCAGCGACTTCCAGGCGCGCCTGCGCTTCAAGATCCCGCCCGGCGGCAACAACGGTCTCGCCATACGCTATCCCGGCAAGGGCAACACCGCCTATGACGGCATGACCGAGCTCCAGATCATCGACGAGAACTACTACGCCGCCCGCAAGCAGCCCGACAAGAAGCTCGACCTGCGGCAGTACCACGGCTCCGCCTACGGCATGGTGCCGGCCGCGCGCGGTTACCTGCGCCCGAGCGACCAATGGAACTTCCAGGAAATCACCGTCAAAGGATCCACCCTCCGAGTGGAGCTCAACGGCAGCGTGATTCTCGACACCGATCTCTCGAAGGTCGATCTCACCACGGTCATGGGCAAGTCGGCCCACCCCGGAAAGGACCGCAAGAGCGGCTTCTTCGGTCTCGCGGGCCACACCGACCCCGTGGAGTTCGCCGAGCTTTCGATCCGCAAGCTTTGACTATGCTGCGCCGCGAATTCGTCCGCTCCTCAGCCGCCCTCGCGGCCGTCGCCCCGCTCGCGGCCGTGGCCGCCGAAAAGCCGAAGCGGAAGCTCCGCAAGGGCTACATGTTCGGCGGGCTCCGGCCCAACGCCAAGAACGGCGGCTCGCTGGTCGAGCGTTTCAAGCTCCTCAAGGAAGCAGGGTTCGACGGCGTCGAGGTAAACAGCGCGATGGACCAGAAGGAGGTCCTCGCCGCCCGCGACGCCGCGGGACTGCAGATCCCGAGCGTGGTCATCCACAACCATTGGACGCACCCGATCACCTCGCCCAACCCGACGGCGCGCGAGACCGGGCTGGAAGGCCTCCGGCAGGGTCTTCGCGACGCCAAGGCCTACGGCGCGAGCT
>JBEGJD010000050.1:0-2725 GCA_041184765.1 Verrucomicrobiota bacterium
GGGACGCCCACCGCGAGACCGTGACCGTCAGTCCCGGCGCCGCGGTGCGGCGGGAGGACTCTCTCGCCGCGGCGATCTACCGTTCGGACGCTAACATCGTGGCCTCGGAGATCGAGGGCAATGCCGCGGCGATCAACGCCCAGAAAAAGGCGGACGTCCTCGTCCAGGCGATCTCGGCCGACACCCTTGGCAATGTCGCGGAGGGCAACATCGGCGAGTTCCTGCGCTACGTCCCAGGCATCCAGGTGAATTTCTCGAACGCCGACGCCAGCACCGTCTCGATGCGCGGCCAGGACCCGGAGGCGACCGTGTTCACCTTCGACGGGCAGATCCCGGCGGCCGCAGGCACGCCGCCACGTTCCAGCACCGGCAGTTCCGACGCATCCAGTCGCGCCTTTGAGTTCAGCCAGGCGACCATCGCGAACATCGAGACCATTGAAGTCTTCAAGGCTCCCCCACCCTGGATGGCCCCCTCAACCGGCGGCGTGGTCAACGCCATCACCCGGAGCGCCTTCGCCCAGAAGGGCAGGCGCTTCAGCACCACGTTTTCACTTTCGGCCAACAGCGAGATGCTGGCTTGGCGCCGCGACGGCCCCGGCGGACGGCCCTCGCACCGCATCAAACCCGGCGGCGGGGTGAACTATTCCGAGGCCTTCCGCGACAACACCCTCGGTGTCACGCTCTCCTACTTCGAGAGCAACGTCATCAATCCCAGCCACAACTACGCCCTCGGCTACTCGCCCTTCACGGCCGGCTCCGCCGCCAACCCCGTCACCGAGCAGTCCCGCTTCAACCTGAACACGTTTACCCTCGTGGACGGACCTCAGATCAAGGCCCGCCGCACGCTCTCGGCCGGCGTCGACCTCAAGCTTTCGGCGCAAACCGTGCTCAAGTTCAAGGCGACCGCCAACGGCTTCCTCAGCCAGAACCGCAGCCACACCTTTCGCGTCCGCCCCGGCACGGTCGATCCGCTCTCCACCACCACCGACGCCATCGTGCGCAACGCGCTGGTCGACGTGTTCAACGACTACAGTGACTCCGCCAGCACCAGCTACGGCTACGTGGGCGCAGTCGAGCACCGCCTCGGCCCCTGGCGGATCGACTACTCCGCGAACTACGGCAAGTCCGACTCCAAGGTCACCGACCTGCCCGCGATGATTCAATCGATGCAGTTCAATCTCGTCGCGGCCGACGCGGTGGTCGTGCGCCTGACCGCCGACCCCTCGAATCCGGCCCCGCTCTCCCTCACCCAGCTCGCCGGCCCCGACCTTTACGACCTCGCCAGCTACAACTCACGGAAGAGTTTCTCTCTCCAGACCTCGCCTCGTTTCCAAAACGACCGCACCTGGAACCTCCGTCTCGATGGTCGCCGCGCGCTGGATGTCCTCGGCCGCCCAGTCGAGTTCCGCGCGGGCACCGCCCTCTACCGGCTCCATCGGCGCAAGCAGGCCGGGCAGATTGTGCTCAACTACGTCGGACCCGACGGGATCGCCGGCACGGCCGATGATCCCGTCCTCAGCGCCGCCCAGTTTGCCAAGACGAATTACGGCGACGGTTTCCCCTACGGCATCCGCCCACCGCCGCTGGTTGATCCCTACAAATTCGGAGACTTCATGCGCGCCAATCCCGCGGCGGTGCAGGACATCCAGGGCGCGAACATCCAGCGGCAGGTCGTCAACTCGCAGTCGATGTCCCAGGTCGTCACCTCCGCCTACGCGGCGGGCACCGTGCGCCTGACCCCGCGTCTCACGCTCGTCACCGGACTGCGTGGCGAGCGCACGGAGAATTTCGTCCGCGGCGCCCTGCGGCAAAACTCTCTCGGCATCGGCCTCCCGGCCAACTCCAAGGAGTATTTCCGCGCCGTTTACTCCCAGACCCAGCGCGCCACGGGCGACTACACCGACTATTTTCCGAACTACCAGGCCACGTACCGCTTCACTCCGGATGTGGTCCTGCGCGCAGCGCTCACCCGCTCGATGTCGCGACCCGGCGTCCAGTCGATTCTGCCCAACACCACGGTCAACGACACCGCCGCGATTCCCAGCGTCACGGTCAACAACAGCGGCCTGAGCCCGACCTATTCCTCCAATCTCGATGTCCAGATGGAGTTCTACACCCGGCCGGCCGGCACGCTCACCCTCGGCTGGTTCCGCAAGCGGATCACAAACTATATCATCAATGACGTCACGATGATCGAGCCCGGCAACGACAACGGCTTCGAGGGTCAGTACGCGGGCTACGTGCTCAACACCCAGGAAAACGGCGGCCGGGGTGAATTCGAGGGCTTCGAGGCGTCGCTGCGCCAGGGTCTCCGCTCCCAGCTCACTTTCCTGCCGGAGTCCCTTCGCGGCTGGGAGGTCTTCGGCGGCTACAACCGCAATACCCGCGGGCAAGCGCCCAACCGCGCCGGCGTCGTCACCAAGCCCCTCGCCCCGAACTTCTACGACTGGAACGCCAACTGGGGCGTCAACTACACCACACCGCGCCGGCTCCTCCGCTTCGAGGTGCGCACGACGCTCTTTCCCCGCGCCGTATCCACCGCGGCCACCGCCACCGACCTGCGGCCCGTGTATGAGTCCAGCCACCAGCGGTGGGACGCCAACTTGCGCTGGCAGATCAACCCCACCTACCAACTCGAACTCACAGGGTCCAACCTGACCAACGACTCCTGGCGCAACTTCTACCAAGGCGGACGCAACACCTCGCGCCGGACATTCGGAACGAA
>JBEGJD010000051.1:0-2968 GCA_041184765.1 Verrucomicrobiota bacterium
ACCAACCTCGGCATCAATGAGGGCGGCACCACGACTTCCGTGCGCGGCGCCTCGGCGATCGATCTGCGTTTCCTCGGGCCCAACAACACGCTCGTGCTCGTCGACGGGCGCCGCGTCGCGCCCAATGGCATCAGCAGCGGCGGCACCGTCTTCGTCGACCTCAACCGCATCCCCGTCTCGATGATCGAGCGCGTCGAGGTGCTGAAGGACGGCGCCTCGGCGGTTTACGGATCCGACGCCACCGCGGGCGTGATCAACATCATCACCCGCAAGGACCACGTCGGCCTCGAGGTCACGGCGCGCTACGGCAATTACTTCAACACCGACGGCGGCGAGCAGTCCTACTCCCTCTTCGCCGGCACGCGTGCCAAGGGCCTCCGCATCAACGTCAACGCCTCTTACACCTCGCGCCACGCCAATGCCGCGATCGACCAGCCTTTCTCCGCCGACGCCGACCAGACCGAGCGCTGGCGCGCCTACGACGCGGTGAAATACGCCTCGCCGCTGCGGCCGACCGCCACCGCGACCAGCTCCTTCGACGGCCGTTCCGGCACCGGCCCCTACGCGACCGTCGGTATCCCCACCGCTTCCCAGCTGGCCAGCAACGGGCTCACCGCCGCCGCCATCCGCAACCCGCTCACCGGCGCGACCGCGACTTTCCTGCCTGGCACCGGCGGTGTGGCGGCGGGCAACCTCGGGAGCTCGGGCAATTACGCCTCCGTGCCGCGCGGCAACAATCCCGCCCGGCCGACCGCGGAGCAGTTTGTCGCGCGCGCCTATCCGGCGGGTGAGTTCAGCAACTCGTATAATTTCCAGCCGTTCGTCTGGAACGTCCCCGAGCGCGCGACGCGCAACATCAGCGTGGGCCTCGGCTACGACCTGCCGTGGAACATCAGCTTCGAGGCCGCGTTGATGGCCGGCCGCATCCAATCGGAGACCCATCTCGCGCCGTCCCCCGCCTCGACCGCGGGTGACAACGACATCCTCGTACCCGCCTCCAACTACTACAACCCGTTCGGCATCCCGGTGGCCTTCACCTACCGCGCGCTCGAGGTCGGTCCGCGCATCGCCCGTATCACCAGCGAGTCCCAGGGTTACCGCGCCGGCCTGCGGGGTCTGGTGCTCGGCCGCTTCGACTGGGACCTCGGCTGGTCCTACACCAAGAACTCCTCGATCGACTACACCTACAACGCGATCAGCGAGAGCAAGCTGCGCGCGGCGTTGGCGAAATCGACACCCGACGCGCTCAACATCTTCGGCGGACCGACGTTCAAGAATGATCCCGGCACGATCAATAGCATCAAGACCGTGACCTCCGCGTCGGGCAACGCCGATACCACTTTGGTCGACGGTCGCGTGACCACGACCGAGCTGTTCGCGTTGCCGTGGGGCCGGGTTGGCGCCGCGGCCGGATTGCAGCACCGCGTCGAGCACTTCAACTCCACCAACGACCCGCAGTCGACGTACCTCAACGATATCATCGGCCAGGTGCGCCTCGCCGATCCCACGAACGCCGGCCGCACGGTTGACGCCGCGTCCCTCGAGCTGCGGCTGCCGCTGGTGAAGCAGGGCCGCTACAAGTTCCTCTACAGCGTCGAGCTCGGTGGCGCCGCCCGCTACGAGAAGTTCAGCGACGGCTACGACAGCGGCATCAAGCCCGGCGCGCGGCTCGCGTTCCGCCCCACGCGCAGCCTCCTGCTCCGCGGTTCCTACAGCGAGACGTTCCGGTCGCCCACGCTTCCGCAGCTCTACGGCGGCGTGCGCGAGAGTCTCGTGAGCAGCCTGCCCGACCTGCGTCGTCCGCAGGCGCTTACCGGTGATCCCATCGACGCCAGCACGTACCAGCGCCTGGTGCGCACCGCGGGCAACCGCAACCTCAAGCCCGAGGACGGCGTTACCAAGCAGACGGGTTTCGTCTTCGATGTGCCGGGCCGCTGGTTCCGCGGGCTTTCGCTCGAGTTCACCCACGGCGTGATCGAGCAGAAAAACCTCATCACTTCCGGCCTCGGCACGACGTTCATCCGGCAGAACGAGCTCACCAGCACCGGCGATCTGGTGGTCCGCGATCCACAGTCCGAGACCTACACCAACAACACCACCGCCGGTATCGCCATCCTCGCCGGGGCGGGTGGCGTCACGCGCCTTGTGCAACCCGGGGAGACCGTCACGGTCCCGGGCCGGATCCGCTACATCACCGACTCCGCCGTGAACCTCGCCCAGCAGATGGTGCGTTATTACGACTACGGCGTCCGGCACCGCGTGCGGACCGAACGTTTCGGCAGTTTCTCCTTCTCCAGCAACTGGACTTACATGGGCTTCTACTCGTCGCGGCGCTTCCAGAACGATCCCGTGGTGAGCAGTGTCGGCCGCAGCCTGCCGCGCTACCGCGGCCAGTCCTCGCTCTTTTGGCAGCAGCGCGCGTGGGCCGCGAGTTTGTCGTCGACCTACATACATCGCCACCGCGACCTCACCCGCGACGGCTGGGAGGTGAACCGCTACCACACCTTCGGCAGCAGTCTCAGCTACGGTTGGGACAAACGCTCCCGGATGGGAGACCTCCGCCTCACGTTCGGCCTCGACAACATGTTCAACCGCCAACCGCCGCTCGATAACTCCAACGTCGGCTACAATCAGGGCCTCGTCGGACGCCCGGGTGGACGTTTCGCCTACCTCAGCGCGCGGCGTTCGTTCTGAGCGGTCGCAGCCGCGTCCGCGTTCAGGCGGACGGGGTTTCCAACCGGCGGCGCGCCCACGCCAGCGCGCCGTCTTCGTCGCCGAACGCCCCGTCGAGCTGCGCCTCGAACGCCGCGTCTAGGATGCCCTTCATCGCGGGTCCGGGTTTCAGGCCGAGGGTGATCAGGTGCCGGCCGAGCAAAACCGGCCGCGGCGCCAGACGCTCCAGCTCCAGCGCGCGGGCCTTCGCGACCAAGGCGTCGATCCGCGCGTGCACGTCGGGCGTCACAAGCGG
>JBEGJD010000052.1:0-2853 GCA_041184765.1 Verrucomicrobiota bacterium
GATGTGATCCGCTGCCAGCAACCGGAGGACGTGGGCCAGTTGTTGGGCCGGGTGCGCAAATACAAGATCGGCGCCGAGGTGGAGTTTGAATTTCTCCGCGGAAAGGAAACCCGCAAGACCACCCTCACCCTCGAAGCCGATGGCCCGCCGGTGGATGAACTCAAGCGCTGGAAAGACCGCGATTTCGAACTGACCGTGCGCGAACTGACCGAGATGGAACGCGTCACCCAACGGATCCCGGAGCACATCAAAGGCGTGCGGGTGGATGAGGTTCTGGCTGCCGGCTGGGCCGCGCTGGCCAAGGTCCGCACCGGCGACCTGCTCATGGCGATCGACGGCACGCCGACGCCCGATGTCGATACCGCCGAGAAATTGCTCAAGGCCGCCGCTGTGAAAAAAGTCCGGCAGCTCGTCTTTTTTCTGCGCCGCGGCGTCCATTCGTTTTACGCCGAACTCGAACCCGGCTGGGATGATTCCAGCGACGGCGCGACCGCTCCTAAAACAAGATAACCAACCCCCATCACAACGATGAAACTTCACTCGCAATCCAATTTCCGCCTGGTGCTTTTAACCCTGTTCACCGCCGGCCTTGTCGCCGGGGCCGCCCAGGCGGACATCCGGGAAACGGCCCGCACCGTGTTCGCCGCGAACAAGGAGGCGGTCATCAGCCTCACCGCTGTGGTCAAAGTGGAGGTTCCCGGGCGCAGCAGCCAGGGGCAGGATGTGGCCGTGACCGGCACCGTGATCGGCGCGGACGGCTTGACGGTCGTTTCGGCCGCCAGCATCAATCCCGTCGCCGCGTTGCTCGAGGCTGCGGGCGAAGAGCGCACCACCACCAAGCCCAAGGTCGAGCTCACGGACATCAAATACCGCCTTGCCGACGGCACGGAAATCCCCGGCCGCCTCGTTTACAAGGACAGGGATTTGGATCTGGCCTTCCTCGTACCGAATCTGAAGGCAGGGGAGGCCTCCCCCAAGTTCGCCAGCCTCGCCGCCAAGGAAGGGCCGAAGGCGCGGGAACTGGATGAAATCATCTCCGTGACGCGCCTTTCCAAGAACATGAATCACGCGTCCGCGGTCAGCCTCGGCCACATCGTCGCCACGGTCACGAAGCCGCGCACGGTTTATGACTTCGCCCTCAATGGCACGCCCACGACCGGCAGCCCGGTCTTCACCGGCGGCGGCGAACTGCTCGGCTTTGCGATGATCCATCCGAACGACAGCGGGGCCAGTTCCGCCGCGCTCCGCGCCATGTTGTCCGGCGGCGGCGAGATTGTCATCCTGCCTGTCGGGGAAGTGACCGGGCTGGTGGAGTTCGCCCGCAAGGCCGCCGCGAAAAACGAGGCGAAGCCCGCCGCTGAAACCAAGCCCGCAGCGGAGGCGCCCGAAGAGGCGAAGTAGTACGGTTGCTGGAACGCCTTCGTCTGCGGCCAACGCGCGGGTCAGCGGACTTTGGCGCGGGCTTCGATTCACGGCATCTCGGCAGGCGCGGACATGGCGGTGGCGGATTCGACCGCACGGCAGTTGGAAGTCGGCGAACGTCCGCAGCCTGCTGGTCGCGAGGTGGTGGCGGCTTGTCCCGTGTCCGGCAAAGCCACTCCGGTTGAACGCCCCGAGGCCGGGCAGTTGCCGGCGGTCACGGAGGAAACACCCGCGCTGGAGACGCCGGATCGCGTCATCTACTTCTGCTCGGGCGGGCATATCGAAAGGGTTGTTGAGCAACTCTCCGAGGAGGAATTCCGGCAGCATTGGGAAACGCAGGGAGTCTACCTGAATGCCGGTGCCGGGTCTGGCTCCGGGCCGAGTCCCACTGGAACGATCCCTGGAAGCTGGACGACGGGACAGCGCTGGTTTCTCTGCGTTCGCGCGATGCCTCCCGACCACCCCGTGAATCGGCGGTCGGAGGCGGAGTGTCACGATCCGCGTGCGGCAGGAAAGATGTAGTCAGAGTCTAAACGCCGCCGTTCGCACATGGCGCAGAGGTGGGCTTCGAGGTGCGCGTTGAAGTCTACGACGCGAGATTCATGGTTCTTGGCCAAACCGTCCGCACCGATGGTGAGCTGCTTTTGAGCCCAATCAACATCGTTCCATTTGAGGCGCAACATCTCATTGCGACGACTGCCGCAATAGCACATCAATTTAATGTAATCGAAAAGCGGCTGCCCATTCTTCAACTTCTCCAAAGCCGCTCAACTGCCGCGTGAGTGACGAGGCTGCGCTTTTTTCGGCACCCATTTGACGGGACGAACACCCTCGGCGGCTGAAGTTGGGATCAGGCTATTTTCTACGGCATACCGCAGGAGGTTTCGGAGAATGGTGAGGTTGAGGTTTGCGCTTCGCCCCGACCATCCTTCTGCGAGCTTTCTGGCGCGTAACGCGAGGATGCCGGACATGGTAACCTTATGCAGCCGGACACCGGCGAAGTATTCGCTGCAATGGTCGAGGTGAATCCGCTCGCACCTGAGCGTAGACTGACGTTTGAGGTGCTGGTGCGCCACGAGGTAGGTTTCGGCAAACTCGCTTAACAGGGGCGCGCTAGGGCTCAGCTGGAGGGTATTGCTGCCACGCTGCTGGAGGAGCGTGGACAGTTCACCTCTTGCGTCAGCGACAGTGGTCGCCTTCAGCGCCACTCGTTTCTCTGTTTTTGCCCCCGATGACAACGTCACCGTTAGGCGCGCATAGAACCGCTCGCCGCGCAACCAGAGGTTGCGGATGGGTTGCTTGCGACCGTCTAGAGCGTATTAAATAAAACTGTAGCCATTTTGGAAGGGGTGTGGGAGAGTTGTGGGCGTGAAAACACTCTCACTGGATTTACGGGAACGGATTCTGGCCGCCTACGATCAGGAGGCGGGC
>JBEGJD010000053.1:0-12451 GCA_041184765.1 Verrucomicrobiota bacterium
GGCGCGCGGAGAACAGCGGCCCGGCCGAGAGCGCAAACGGTGACATCGGTACACCAAAGCAGGGCAGCACGGCCATGGCCCCGAAGAAGACCCCCGGACCCGCGCCGGCGCAGGCGTCGAAGACGATCGACCAAAGCCGGCGTCCCTCCTCCAGCGCGGCGTGGGGGCCGATCCGCCAGACCACGAGACCCGCGACCAACGCGACCACCCCCGCCGCGGCGAGCAGCAGGGCCGTCGGGCGGCGGCGGGAAATCTCGGGAGCGTCGGGCATGCGCGCATCCTCCGCCCGTGGCCGGGAGCGTCAAGTGCGGCGGCCGCGGTGGAATATTGGCTTTCCCCTCCCATGGTGCGGGCTACCGTCCCGCGGTGCCATGAAGCTCTCCATTGTTATCCCGTGCTACAACGAGGCGAAAACGATCCGCCTGATCGTGGACCGCGTGCGGGCGGCGCCGGTGGCCGACAAGGAGATCATCATCGTCGACGACTGCTCCCGCGACGGCACGCGCGACCTGCTGCGCACGCAGATCGCGCCGCTGGTCGACAAGATCATCTACCACGAGGTGAACCAGGGAAAAGGGGCGGCGCTACGCACGGGTTTCCGCGCGGCGACCGGGGACGTGGTCATCGTGCAGGATGCCGACCTGGAGTACGACCCGAACGAGTACCCGGCGCTCCTGAAGCCGATCGCGGACGGCAAGGCGGATGTGGTTTTCGGTTCGCGATTCCAAGGAGGCCAGCCGCACCGCGTCGTCTATTTCTGGCACATGGTGGGCAACAAGTTCCTGACGCTGCTCTCGAACATGGCTACCAACCTGAACCTCACGGACATGGAGACCTGCTACAAGGTGTTCCGCCGGGAGGTCATCCAGCGGATCAACATCGAGGAGAACCGCTTCGGTTTCGAGCCGGAGATCACGGCAAAAGTCGCGAAGCTCGACGTGGTGATCTACGAGGTCGGCATCAGCTACTACGGCCGCACCTACGCGGAGGGGAAGAAGATCGGCTGGCGCGACGGCTTCCGCGCGCTCTGGGCGATCTTCAGGTACAACTTCCTGCGCTGAAAGACGCATGAGCGAAACCGCCGCCAGACCCCGGGTGACGATCGTCATACCGGTGTTTAACGAGGAGGCGGTTCTGCCGGAACTGCTGTGGCGACTCTCGGCGGTCTTCGACGGGGAGAAGAATTGCGCGTGGCGGGCCGTGCTGGTGGACGACGGCAGCCGCGACCGCACGGCCGAATTGGTGCGCGCGGAGGCGGCGCGGGACGCACGCTTCGAACTGCTGGAACTATCGCGCAATTTCGGCTTCCAGAGCGCGCTGTCGGCCGGGCTCGCCCGGGCGCGGAAAGGCGAGGCGGTCGTGACCATGGATGCGGACCTGCAGGATCCGCCGGAGCTGATCCCGGAGCTGGTGGCGGCATGGCAACGGGGCGCGCAGGTGGTCCGCGCGGTCAGGCGGTCGAGGGCGGAGCAAGGGCTGCGGCGGTTGGGCTTCGACCTGTTTCACCGCATGTTCGGGGCGTTATCCGATCATCCCATCGAGCCAAACACAGGGACCTTTGGGTTGCTGGGCCCGGCGGCAGTGGAGGCGTTCAACGCGTTGCCGGAGCACCATCGGTTTTTCCCGGGGCTGCGTTCGTGGATCGGCTTCCCGACGGCCGATGTAACGTACGACCGACGGGAGCGGGCCGCCGGCCGACCACAACAGACGCTGCGCCGTCTCGTGCGCTACGGGCTCGATGGGGTCTTCAGCTTCTCGCACCTGCCCCTGCGGATGGTCACCTACGCGGGGATGCTGGTGGCGTGCCTAGGTTTCGCGGCCGGGCTCTTCTTCGTGCTCTGGCGACTACTCGACTTCGAACGTAGCCCGACCGGTTTCACGACGCTAGCCGCGCTCATCACGTTCCTCGGCGGCGTACAGCTGATCGGGATCGGCATCCTCGGCGAGTACCTCGGCCGCATCTACGACGAGGTGAAACGCCGGCCGAACTACATCCTGAAGTCGGCGCCGCCCCCCGGCGGGGGCCCCGCCGCGTCCGGACCGTGAACCGCGCGGTCTCCGCCCGGCCGCGCTGGCTGGTCACGCTCCTCCTCGCGGGTTTCGCCGCGGCCCTCGCCGTTCTCGCCGCCCGGGCGATGTTCGGGGTGTTCATGTTCTACGATGACGAGGGCTACGTGCTGATCTCGTACCGGAATTTCGCCGAGGGAGGCGCGCTGTACCGGGACGTCTTCAGCCAGTACGGCCCGTTTCCGTTCGTGGTGAACTGGATGCTTCATCTGGCCGGGATTCCGCTCAATCATGCGTCGGGCCGGGCCGTCACCCTGTGCCTGTGGGTGGTGGTTTCCCTCGGACTGGCGGCGCTCGCGGGCAAGGCGGCGCGCAGCGCCACGGCGGGAATCCTCACGCTGGCCGGAACCTTCACCTGTCTTTTCGTGATGACCAGCGAGCCAAGCCATCCGGGAGGGCTGATCGTCACGCTCGTGGCCGCCGCGGCGATCGGCGGCTGGGTGCTGCTGCGCCGCGGACTGACGGGGCCGTGGTCCGCGCTGACCGGTGCGGTCACCGCGGCGCTGCTCCTGACCAAGATCAACGTCGGCCTCTTCGCCGCCTTCGCGGCGGTCGCGTGGCTCACGCTGCACCTGGGTGCGGGGAGCCTCCGCCGCCCCGCCATCGTGGCCGTGCTCATCGGCTGCGTCCTGCTGCCCCTCGGGTTGACGGGCGCCAAGCTGGCGGAGCCGTGGGTGGCGACACTCGCCTGGGTCTGGGGCGCGGCGGCGATCACCGTGGTCGCGACCGTCGCCGACCAAGGCCCGCGGGGGGTGAGTCCACGAACCGCGGCCCCGGCGCTGATATCCGGCCTGCTTGTGGCGGCGGCGATCCTCGCCGTCCCGCTGGCCCGCGGCAGCAGCGCGGCGGATCTGCTGCATGGCATCCTGCTCGGCCCGCTCCGAAATGCGGTCAAGTTTTCGCACCCCGTCCCGTGGCCTCCGTGGATGGCATGGTACGCGGGGGCGTCGATCGTTGCCTGGCTGGCGGCGCTGATCCTGCGCCGCCGTCATCCGTTGCACACGGACACCGCGGTGGCCGTGCTGCGCCTCCTGTTCGCCGCGGGAATCGCCATTGGCGCGATCCGGCCGCCGCCATTGCTCGTCTCGTTCAGCCTGTACGTGCTGGTGCTGCCCGGCCTCTGGCTGCTGGCGTGGCGCCTGGAGGGAGACGGGACACGGGCCGACGGCGCCCGGAACTGGATCCTGCTCCTGCTGCTGGGCCAATGCCTTCACGCCTACCCCGTGGCCGGAAGCCAGGTGGCGTGGGGATGCGTGCTCATGATCCCCACGGCGACGATCGGCGCCTGGGAGTCCGCCCGGTGGCTCCACGCGCAACACGGCCAGCGGCTCCGGCCCCGGACGATTCGAATGGTCCGGGGCACGCTGGCGCTGGGCACCGTGGTCGCGGCCCTCGGGGTCGCATGGAATTTCGCGAGCGAATCCCTCCGGCGTGCCGAAGGGGTCACCCTCGGGCTGCCGGGCACGGGCCCCATGCGCCAGCCGGTGGATTCCGCCGCGCTGCTGCGCGTGCTCACGTTGAACGCGACGGCGCATGCCGACGTGCTTTTTTCGGAGCCGGGGATGTTCAGCTTCAACCTGTGGAGCGGGGCTCCCGCACCGGGTCCCGCCAATGTCACCCACTGGTTCTCGCTGCTGGAGGAGGGACGGCAGCGCGAGATCATCCGCCGACTCGAGAACAGCCCGCGCGCCGTGGTCATAACCGACGTGCTGCACATGAATTTCCTCCGCGACCGCGGATTCGCGCCCGCGGGTCCCCTGCACGACTACATTGCGCGGGAGTTCGAGCCCGCGTTCCGCGCCGCCGACATGGAGTTCCGGGTGCGACGCGGCCGGAACATCCGTCCTTTTCTGGTCGCCGAAGCGCTCACGCGCGCGGAACCGGCGGGCGTTGGCGAGCGGCACCTTATCCGGCTCCCGCTGCTGCTGCCGACCGTCAGGCCCGTGGAGTCGATCGAGCTGGCCCCCGCCCACCCGGCGGCGATCCGGCTGGACGGGGGAAATGCCCGCGCGGAGATCGTGCCGCTCTCGCCGCGCGGGGATCCGGCCGGCCCGGCGGTCCCGGCGCGGTGGCCGTTGGAAGTCAACGGTCCGGTGCTGCTCTCGCTGTATTTCAATTCCCCCGCGCCTTCGCGCCTCCCGCGCGAGGCGACGATCCTGCTGAGGAATGCGGACGGGGGCGAGGAGGCCCTCGCCCGCCTGGCACCCTGAATTGGCTCAACCGCGACGACGGGCCACGAGCAGCAGACTCACCCCCAGGGGGAAGCGCACACGGCTGAGCCCCGTGCGCACGAAGATCGACCGGAGCAGGGCGTTCAGCCAGCGCGGCGGCAGCCGGTCCTCGGCGCGCTTCTCCGCCCCGCCGGGGTTTCCCCGCCATCCGCGCCAGCGCCGCAGGAGCCAGACCGCCGGGTACACGACGACGTTCGTGTAATTCACATGGACAATCTCCCAATCCCCAGGCCCGAAGAGCGCGCACAGATCCCGCCGCGAGTACCGCCGCTGGTGGTGCAGCGCCACGTCCCAGTCGCTCCACAAGGCCATGCCCGCGGGCACCGTCACAACCGCCAGCCCGCCGGCGCGCAGCAGGCGCGCAAAACCGCGCACCGCCGCGGCGTCGTCGGGAATGTGCTCCAGCACATCCAGAGCCGTAAGGTAATCCAGCGACCGATCCGGCAGGGGCACGCTGCCCCCGACGGGTACCAGCACCTGACCGGCCGGGAAACGCGCCCGCAGCATCCGCAGCGACTCCTCGTGGTCGTCGAGCACTAGGACGCGGCAGCACCGCTCCATCTCGGCGGCGAACAACCCGGTCCCGGCGCCGCAGTCGAGCAGCACATCGTGGGCCGAAGGGGGACGGAGGCGCTCGATCCACGCGCGCACCAGGCGGCGTTTTCCCGCATAGTACCAGTGGTCGCGCTCAAGCGCGGCGAGATTGTCGTATTCGGCGGAATCCACGATCCGTTGCGGACCCTGCGGCGCGATCCCGGGGTTGTCGAATCCAAGCCGCCGCCTTGCCAAGCGGCGGGCGCGCACGAACCCTTGCTCGCACCCGATGCAGGAGCCGCCCGCCACCGCGAAAGCCGTCCGTCGCCCGCGTCCGGGCTGGGTGCTGGCCGTCATGGTGGCTGCCGGCTACCTGGCGGCCGTGCATTTCCCGCGACTCCTCGCGTTGCTGGGTCTGAACACGGACGGCCGCTGGTTCATCGATTCGGCGGCGATCCTGGCGGCGGCCGACGCGGTGCGGGCGGGAGCGGATCCTTGGCTGCCGAATCCGCTGGATCTCTACGGACGCCCCCACTGCTACTCGGGGTGGTGGCTGGCGTTGGCGGAGACGGGCCTGACCCGGGAGGACAACTTTCTCGTGGGCCTGCTCTGGGTGGCGGCGTTCCTCGGCTCGGCGTTCCTGGTCCTGCGGCCCGCGACAATGGGAGGCGCGCTGGTCGCCGCGGCGGCGCTGCTTTCGCCGCCCGTGCTGCTCGCCGTGAACCGCGCCAACAACGACCTCGTCGTTTTCGCGCTGCTCGCCGCCAGCGTGGCCGTGCTGAAGCGCGACACGCCGCCCCGCAACGCCGCCTTCGCCGGGGCGGTCGCGTTCGCGACCGGCCTCAAGTTCTACCCGCTCACGGCAGCGGCGGCCTTTCTGCTGCGCAACCCCCGCGCCCGCGCCTGGCGACTCACCCTGCTGGCCGGAACGGCGGCCGTTGCGGCGCTGGCCACCGCCAGCGTCGACCGCGCGCTCGGCACGATCCCGGCACCGGGCGGCCTGCACACTTTCGGGGCCTCCGTCGCGCTGGAGTTGCTCGGCCTCCACGGAACGGCCGCCCGCCTCGGCTCCGCGTTGATGCTGGCGGGACTGGCGGCGGCATGCGCGCTCCGCGGCCATGCACCGACGCCGCCTGAAACCCGTGAAGCGGGACCCGCGCAATTCGCCTACGTTTCCGGGGTGGTCCTGCTCGCGGGATGTTTCCTCGCCGCCGGCAACTACGCCTATCGACTTGTTTTCGCGCTGCTGCTCATCCCTCACCTCGCCTCACCGGCCTCCGGCCGCGGCGGACGCGTGACGCTGGGACTGCTCCTGTCAGTGCTCTGGCTGGACGGCCTCTATTGTCTGGCCAACAACGCCTCGCTGGGACCGCGAACGCCCGCCGACCTCGCCGCCGGGGACAAGCTGTGGCTGGCAACAACCCAACCGGTCGTCTGGGTCACGGTCGCGCTCCTCACCGCCAGCCTCTTTCCCCTGCTGCGCTCCGCCGCGCCGGATCGAGCGGAGGAACGGATTGTTTAAACAGGGTCGGGGCGGCAGCTTTCCATGGTGATTTCTATCCTCCGGAAACCGGGCGAAGTGCTGCCGCTGGCGCTCGCCGTCGGGCTGACCGTCCTGCACGCGGTGCTCGGCGTGACGGCCACGGAGGAGAAGAGCATGACCTCGGACGAGATCGCGCATCTCACGGCAGGACACGCCTACAACACGCGCGGCGATTTCCGCCTGCAGCCGGAGAACGGCAACCTCCCGCAACGCCTCGCCGCGCTACCGTTCGCGGCGGCCGGGGATCCGCTTCCGTCAACCGAACGCGCCGATTGGAGGGGAGCCGAAGTCTGGCGGTATGGCCACGCCTTCTTCTATCGCTCCGGCCTGCCCGTGGAGGAGCGGTTGTTCCAGGCGCGGACGGTGATGGCGGTCGTCAGCGCGGCCACCGGATGGCTGGTTTTCCTGTGGTCCCGCGCGCTGTTCGGCACAGCGGGCGGATTCATTTCCCTAGGCCTACTCGTCTTCTGTCCTACCTTCCTCGCCCACGGGCCGCTGGCTACGTCGGACATGACGATGGCGCTCCTCTTCCTCGCCGCCGTGGGCGCCTGGTGGCGCCACCTGCACCAACCCGGTTTGCCGGGGGCGCTGGTGAGCGGCGCCGTCTGCGGCCTCGCGTTCATCGCGAAATTTTCGGCGGTGCTGCTCGTGCCCATGCTCGGCCTGATAGGGATCCTGTGGGGAGCGGCCAGCACCCGGGACGGCCGGCGCGCGGCCTGGGGGCGCCTCGCGCTGACGGGCGTCGGGCACGCCGCGGCCGTATGGCTCGTAATCTGGGCCGCGTACGGTTTCAGGTTTTCCGCGTTCGGCGCGGAGGCGGCCGGCGCACACTTCAGCCACGATTGGGGCTCATTGCTAATCGCACTCGGCTGGAAGGCGGACCTTCTCGTGTGGCTGCGGGAATGGCGCGTGTTGCCCGAGGCCTGGTTGCACGGCCTCGCGTTTGTCCTGCAATTCGCCCGCGCCCGCGGCGCCTTCATGAGCGGCGAATACAGTGTCACCGGCTGGGTGTCGTTTTTCCCTTGGGCATTCGTGATCAAGACCACGCTGCCTTTGCTGGTGCTCCTGGCATTGACCGGTTTTATAGCGGTGCGGCGGGCGGCCAACGCCAAGGTGGATTGGTGGCGGAAGTGGGCGTGGAAAACCGCCCCGCTGGCCGTTCTGTTCGGCGTCTACGTCGCGGCCTCGTTGGCCTCGAATCTTAACATCGGCCACCGGCATCTCCTGCCCGTCTATCCGGTGCTCTTCATCGCCGCCGGATCCCTCGCCTCCACGGCGCGCGCCGCCGGTCGCGGCGCTTGGGCCGTCGTCGCAGCCCTCCTCGTCTGGCATGCCGCCGAATCGTGGCGCGTACGCCCGCACTACCTCGCCTATTTCAACCAGATCGTGGGCGGACCGGAAAACGGCTGGCGTCACCTGGTCGATAGCTCGCTCGACTGGGGCCAGGACCTGCCAGGGCTGCGGAAGTGGCTTTCCGCGAACGCCCGGGACGAGCACGTCTTTCTCTCGTACTTCGGCACCGGCGATCCGGTGCACGAAGGGATCCGCGCCACCGCCCTGCCCGCGCTCCCCGAGGTCGGCGCCGCGCGAAGGTGGCACCGGCTGGAGCCGGGCGTCTACGCCGTGAGCGCGACGATGCTGCAGCAGGTCTACAGCCGGCACCGGGGACCGTGGACGGCGGGGTTTGAGGCGGAGTTCCAGAGCCTGTGTGAGCTGGAATCCGACTTCCTTGCGTTTCAGGACGACGCCGCGCGACGCGAGGAATTGCTGACCAAGGCGCCGCGGGAAAAATGGCGCGCGGGTTGGACGAATTACGAGAGCCTGCGATTCGCGCGGCTTTGCCACTACCTCCGCCTCAAGCGACCCGCGGCCATGATCGGCTATTCCATCCTCGTGTACCGGCTTGATGCGGCGGAGATCGCGGCGACCACCGGCGGAACCATCCGCGACTGGCAGCAGGCGCTCGAGGCGGCGGCGGCCGGCCGGACCGTCAGTCCGCCGGCCGTGGCTCCGAGGGCGCCGGCTCCACCGCGATCAGGCGGCTGATCAGCACCCATCGCGCACCGAATCTTTTGCGCTCGATAGGCTCCAGCCGGAACCGCTCCGGCAGCGTGCTGGAAGGATCGACCGCGGCGTCGCCATCGGACGTGGTCGGACGGACGACCTGCGTGACCAGCACCTCGCGAAAGGTACCCCGCTCCATGTGCCAGGCCAGCTCGGTTCCGCGCAGCCGCGCGACGGAAAGATTCACCGCGGGAATGCGTTCGAGGATGTAGGGCAAGGTGGCCTTGGAAGTGATCACCAGAACCGGGCCCGGCCGGGAGCGAACCCGTTCCAGCTCCCACTCGACCTCGTGGCGGACAAGGTTGCGCACGGAGTAGAGACGCTGCGCGAAGGCGGGTCCGCCGGCGGCGGCCAGCCAGAGGGCCCAAAGCGCGAACGAAGCCCGCAGGACGAGCGGGCGCGGCCACGGAGCCAGCCGGGTGGAAACGGCGGCGAGCAACGCGAGCATCAGCAGCGAAGGCAGGGCGAAGCGCGCGGTGACCGGCTCGTCGAACCGGGCCCAGTAGTAAAACTGCACCAGGATGAAGTGCGCGGAAACCCCGAGCCCGATCCAAGCCAGGGCGACGGCCGCGGCCGGCGCGGGCTTCCGCGGCCGGCCCAGAAGGCGAAGGACGAGGGCCAGCGCGCCGGCACCGCCGAGAATTACCAGCGCGAGCGAGCCCGGCTGGTCGGGTGCCACCGAACGCAGGAAATTCCACGCGCCCTCGAGATTGCCGGACACGTACCGCCAGCCGAAGCGCGCGGACTCACCGTCGCGTAATTCCCAAAGCTGCGGCCGCGAGTCCACGATGCGACTATGCCACGCCCACGGCACGAACAGGAGAGGCACAACGAGCAATATCCACGGCAGCACCAAGCGACCCGCCCGCCACCAGCCCGTCAGGATGACACCGGCCGCCGCGATCGCGAACAACACGGACTCGTAGCGGCTTTGCGCCAGCAGCACGGCCGTCACCGCCAGCAGCGAAAGCCGGTCGGGATCCTCCGGTGCTCGGAGATAGAGTATCCCGGCGGCCGCGAGGCCGGCGATGAGCGTGAGGTTTAGCATCTCCAGCCCCGCGCCGGTGGCATTCTGGCCGAACAGCGGGGTCGTCGCCAGCAGCGCTATCGCCAGCACCGCGGCACCCCGCGAACCGGTCGAAAGCCGGGCGATCCAGCCGGTCAAACCGAGGCAGACCGCCGCCAGCAGGGCGTTGAGCGCGAAGGCGTTGGCCGGCCGGTGGCCCGTGAGGTCATGCCCGAGGGACACGAGGAAAGGAAAAAGGTAAGGGCGCTTGTCGAGGTAGACGTCGATGGCCGTCCAGGTTCCCGCCACGTCGTAGGCGCGGACCGGGGTGCCGACCTCCTTGGTCGCGTGGAGGTGCCATGCCGTGCCCTGCACGACATGCTCGTCGAAAAGCACCTTGGGCGCGAAATCATCCGAGGTGGCCGCGAAGACGGAAAGCACCAGCCATGCGGCGGGAACCAGGCCAGGGCGGCGCAATTTCTGCCGCCACGGCAGGCCGCTGCGCGATGCCACCCGGCACGCCAACAGCAGCCAGAGAACGACGACGCCGAGAATATAGAAGTACCCTCCGTTCACGACCACCCTCTCCGCGGCGACCGGCGGAACCAGCACGAACCCGGCCGCGAGGGATGCCGTCGCGGAAAGCAGCAGGAGAAGCACCCGCAACCGCGGTGCCTCCCGCAGGATCGATAAAGCCCGGAGCGGAGCCATGACCGGAAGTGCCACGCCCTCAGGGAAGTTTTTTCAGGTAGGTCTCCAGAAACTGGAGCCGCACGCGTTCGAGCTCGGCGGCGGAGAGCGGCGTCGCCGCACGGACAGTTTCCGGGGCGGATACCGTCTCGCCGGGGGAGCGGATCTCACGAACCCGGCTGATGCGGGACAGCGTGAGCGGGTGCAACCGCCGCTCGGCCACAGGTTCGAGAACAAACTCCGGGCCCGGATCGTCGCCCGCCCGCACCGTGAGCGCACCGGTGTCGGGATCCACGTTGAAACGCTGGAAGACAAAGACGTCGGAGAAGGTCCGGTTCCGGAGGTGGAAGGCGATATCGACCCGCCGCTTGGGCGCCAGCGAGGTCGGCGTGGCCGAAACCCGGTGGGTGACCCAAAGCGTGGCGTCATTGTCGATCATGAGGTAGTCGGGACGCGGCATCGCCGCCATGAATTCCCTTCGCCACGCCGTCTCTCGGCCGGGAGTGTATTCCTGACTGTAGGCATGCGCGGCCATGGAAGGAACCCCGCGGACCAGCAAGCCGAGCGCCGCGACGCCGGCGACGACGCGGCGGGCCGCCCCGGCGGGTATCGCCGGCAGCACCAGAAGCACCGCGAGAACGAGCGCGAGATGAGCCGGCAGGCTCAACCGCCGGATCACGGGGTCATCGAACTTGCCCCAGAAATAACACATGAGCAGCGCGAACTGGAGCAGGAAGCCCAGCCCGAAGACCGCGGTCACGGCCGGCGCAGCCGGGCCGCGCCGCATCCGCACGAGACCCAGAAGAGCAAAGGGAACCGCCAGGAAACCCAGGGCCGAGAGCACCGGCGAGTTGGGCTGGTCGGAAGCGCGGCCGAAAAAGAACGCCAGCGCGTGTCCGAGATTATCGGGAATATAGGAAAGGGAGAACGGCTCGGAAAAACCGGGCCGGCTGGCGAGTTCCCACGCCGACGCGCGCAGATCAAAGATGCGCTGGTGAAGCGGAACGTGCACCAGCAGCAACGGGGCGGCCACGACCATCCAGGGAAGTTCGGCGCGTCCATCCCGTATCCAGACGCGGATGACCACCAGCGCGACCGGCACCAGGAACACCACCGACTCGTAGCGCACCTGGGCGAGCAGCACGGCGGCGAGGACGAAGGCGGACAAAGCGGGTCCATCCCGCCGCTCCACGAAAAGGACGCCCAGCAGCAGCGTCGCGAGGATCATCACCAGATTCAGCAGCTCAAACCCTCCTCCGGTGGCATTCTGGCCCAGCAGCGGCAGACCGGCCAGCAGCAGCACCCCCACGGAGCCTCCGGTCCGGCCGGCCAACCTTCGCCCCAGCGTCCACATCAGGGCCAATAGCGCGGCGGTGAGTACTCCGTTGAGCACAAACGCGTTTTCCGGCCGGTAGCCGGAGACGTCGTGCACCAACGAAAGCAGGAAGGGGAAAAACAACGGCCGCTTGTCGACGACACCCTCCAGAACCTCGAACGCCCCCTGGATGTCGTTCCCCCGTAGCGGGGTGAGCACCAGACGATCCAGGTGCATGCTCATCGAGGTTCCGAGCAGCATCAGCTCGTCCATCACGATCTTGAATCCGAACGCCTCGTGCACGAGCAGCGGCAGACAGCCCGCCGCGACCATCAGCAATCCCAAGGCGTCCACACGCGGCCGCCGGGAGCCTCCGGTTCCGGGCGCCATCATCAGCCGCAACGACCACAGCCAGCACGCGAAGCCGGCCAGCACCATCCAATAGCCCGCGCGGGAAACCACCACGATGGCGTGCCGGTCGGGCACGACCACGAAACCGATGGCTCCGGCGACAGCCGCCGACAGCAGCAGCCAGCGCATCCGCGGGCCGCGCAAAACCGCCCTAAGGTTCGCCCCGATCATGATCCGAGGGATGAGAGGTAAATGGCACCGCGACAACGTCCGACGCGGCGCGGTCAAAAAAAAGCCCGGCCGTATTCGGCCGGGCAATGCAGAGGAAGCGGGACCGAGACCTTACGGAGCGTAGGTTACGGTGCGCGCACCGGCGATGGCGCCAACGGTGATCGTCACGCCCTGCGTGTAATTGTCGGGATAGGACTCGCTGGCCACCGTGTTGAGCGCCTTCACGTACTTGTCGGAACCGAGCAGGCTGGTCTTCGCGACCGTGGTCACTCCGTTTTCGAGGAAGTACTGGTCAGCTCCGGCCGCGAGCTGGCGGGCGTTGTTCAGGATGGCCTTGTCCTGCGAGGAAACCCGCACCTTTTGGAAGGCGGGAATCGCCATCGCGGCCAGCAGGCCGATGATGACGACAACGATCATGA
>JBEGJD010000054.1:0-3076 GCA_041184765.1 Verrucomicrobiota bacterium
GCCGGGGGATCAGAAGCGCGTGAGCACGGAGGCCATGAAGCTCCGCGGTTCGCTGAGGGCGCTGAAACTGGCGTAGTAGTCGGCGTTGGTGAGGTTCTGCATGGCGAGGCTGAAGGTCATGCTGCGGCCGAAAAGCTTCCGTGCGTAGGTGAAGTTCGCGTCGGTCTTGGTGTACGCGGGCGAACGGAACTGCGGGAGGTTCGGCAGGTTGTTGTTCCCGCGTCGTTCGCCGACGTAAATCACGCCGACTCCGGCGCCGAGGCCCCGCAGCGGACCGGACGGAACGGAGTACCGGTTCCAAAGATTGGCCTGGTGGCGGGCGACGTTCGGCGGCGAGAGGCCGACGTTGGCAGGGCGGGTGGGGTCCTTGATCGTCTTCACGTCGAGGTTCGCGTAGCTCAGCACGACCTGCCACGCGCGCACCGGACGCGCGTTGAGCGTGAACTCGATGCCGCGCGAGCGGTCGAGGCCGGAGGCGGTGTTGAAGCCCGGATGCTCCGGATCAGGCTGGAGGACGTTGGAGCGCTCGATGGAGAAGGCGACGATCGTGCCGGCCAGCCGGCCCTCGATCAGGTCGAACTTCGGGCCGAGGTCCCAGCCTTTGCCGGTGACGGGCGCGAACAAGCGGCCGGCATAATCGGTGGCCGTCTGCGGCGAGAACGACTCCGCGTAGCTGGCGAAAAAGGTCATGCGCGGGGCGACGCGGAATGACGCCCCGTAGCTGCCGACATCCGCGCTCTGGCTCGAGCTTGCGGCGGTGCGGGCGAGGCGATTCTCGCTGTTCTGGAAAAACTGCCCGTAGCGGTAGCCCTGCATCAGCAGCAGGCGGTTCCGGAACAACTGCACGAGGTTGTTGACCGTGTAGCCGCGCTGGCCCGAATCCAGAATCGTGTCGGCAAAACGCGTGGTGTACGCGGACCACGGTCCGAGCGCGTGATCGGCGCGGGTGGCGGCGTCGACGTTGAGGTTGGGTGGATTGACCGGACGTCGAAACTGCTGGCTGCGGGAGTCGACCACGCCGGCGTATTCGAAGCCCAGGAACACCTTGTGCGTCACACCCCCGTACGTGTGATCTCCAAGGATGCTGGCCTGGGCGATGTAGTTCTCGTTGCCCGTGAACTGGACCGTGGGGATGCGCGCGACGGAACGGACGCGGGTGGTGGCGTTGACCAAGAGCGCCTGCGACCCCGCCATGGTGTTGCGGCCCTGACGCTGGGCGCGGAAGTAGCCGCCGGCCCGCACGGCCCAGCGCGGCGTGAGCTGGTGGGTCAGCTCCAGCGAGCCCTGCGATTGGATGATAGAGGAGGTGGATTCGGGACCGGCGCGGTTGAAGCTGCGCGGCACGTCCCGCACGTAGTAGCCGGTGGTCGAGGTGAAGTAGATCGGCGGGATCGCCTGGGTGCCGCGCGTGGTCTGCCACTGGAAGTCAAACGCGAGGCGCGTCCGGGGCGTGAGCGCGTACTGGATGTTTCCGCCATAAACCTTCCGCTCGCGGCCCGCGAAGTCGTACTGGCTCCCGTAGTCCTCGTAGGCCGCGCCAAGCAGGACGCGCAGCTTTTTCCCGGCGTCGACCGGCGTGCTGTAGAGCAGCTCCGCGCGGCGGCTGGAGTAGGAGCCGTAGCGAACGCGCACGTGCCCGGCGGGGTTGGCGCCAGGCCGGCGGGTGATCATGTTGATCGTGCCACCCGGTTCGATCGTGCCGGAAAACGTCGATGACGGCCCCTTGATGATTTCGACCCGGTCGATGAAGAGGGTGTCGGCGACCCCGTAGGAGCGGTAACCGTTGCGGTAGCTGGTGAACGACTGGAAGCCGCGGTTGTAGAAATTGTTGCCGGTCACGTCCTCGGGCGTCGCGTTGCCGTTGTCGGACATGCTGCCGCTGTACTTGAGCGCCTCTCCGATCTCCCGCGCGCCGATGTCCTCGATGAATTCGGCCGTGATGACCTCGACCGGGCGGGGCAGATCGAGGAGCGCGGTGTTGAAACTCGTACCCGAGATCGCGTTGGCGGCCTTGTAACCGTCGTCGCCCTCGGGGCTCACCTCGAACTGGGCGAGGACGACCGGCGCCTCGGGTTTTTCCGGCGGCATCGGCGGGCGCACCTGGGCGAACAGGGTGGAGAGCGCGAGGAGCGCGGGGCCGACGCCAAGAAGCCGCCGGAGCAAGGCGGAGCAGGGGATGCTCATGCGTGGAAAGTGTCCGGGGAGTGTGGGGGCTCTCATTGCGGAACTGTCATCACCTGGCCGGCGCGGCTGAGAACGTCGTGCAGCTGCGGGAAGGGGACTTCCTGAACCGCCCGGTCTTTCTCGAGCGCGAGCGCCGCGGCGGCGCCGGCGGCCTGCCCGAGCGCCATGTAAACGGGCTCCATGCGGATGGAGGTGTAGGCGACGTGCGTCGCCGAAAGGCACACGGGTACGAGTAGGTTCCGGCACTCCTCCGCTTTCGGCACCAGGGAGAAATAGCTGATGCCGTACGGGCGGATCGCCCGTGACTCGAGGTGGGAACCCTCGTTGCGCACTTTCCCATCGGTATCCACCACTCGTGACACCACGTGCGAATCGAGCATGTAGGAGCCGATGGCGACGGTGTGACCGGCGTCGACACGGCCCTCCCGGCGGAGGTTCTCTTCCTTCATGATGAAGGTGCCGCGCATTCGTCGCGCTTCGCGGATGTAAAGCTGGTGCGGGAAATTGCCATTGTCCGTGAATTCGTCCTTGGGCCACCCCCACGGCTTCATCTCCTCCCGGATCGCCCACGGTACACGCTCGTCGTTCGCGAGCACCCAGAGCATGCCGACCGCGAAGTCGCGATGCATACGGTCCAACCGCTCGCGCTCGCGGTGGCTGGCGGTCTGGTAGTCGCGGTTGCCGCCGATGAGGTTGACCTGGTTGGTGTCGGTCTTCCGGTTCGGCATCGGAGTCAGACTGATGATCTTCTGCAGCGGGGTGTCCGGCGCGAGTTGCAGCGTGCGCACGAGGACCTCGTGCCAGAGCGGGTTAAAACCAGCCGGCTTCTCGATCGGCACGCGGTTCGCGGGGTCGTTGGTGAGCGTCATGCGGTAGCAGTACGCCTGGGTGC
>JBEGJD010000055.1:0-2702 GCA_041184765.1 Verrucomicrobiota bacterium
CGCCGAGGTAATCGGCGACGTCCTCGCGCACTTCGGGCACGTCGGGCAGGAACGCCGGCATGCGGCCCTTCAACTTGTCGGGGTCGATGCCCCACAGCGCCTTGCCCGAGCCTTTCACCCACTTGCGGTGCGTGGTCGTGACACCGAAGAAGTAATGCCATGGCCGGCCGTCCTTCCGGTCGGCGAGAAACGCGTCGAAGTTCCCCCGCACTTGCGCCAGCACCTCTTCGCGCGCGGCGGCGAGCGCCATGCCGCGGCCCACGCGCGCGGTGACTTCCTCCGAGAAGTTGTTGGGTGCGCGTCCGGCCTTTTCATAGGCGTGCGCCTGGCCGCCGAAGGGCGCGTCGGCCGGCGTGCCCGGGCTCCAGACCTTGTAACTCTTGCCGATGTGGTAGCCGGCGTCGCGCAGGAGCAGCGGGAAGGTCGGGATCGCGCTGTCCCAGATCGCGCCGCGCAGGATCGCGCCGCGTCCGGTGTTGAAGAAGTAGCGGCCCGAGAGCATCGAGCTGCGGCAAGGCGTGCACGACGGGGCGTTCACGAACGCGCGGCGGAAGGCCACACCCTCGCGCGCGAGGCGGTCGACATTCGGCGTGGTGATCGCGTCGTTGAGCGAGGGCTTGCCGTCGATGCCGGCGTAGACGCTCGCGTAGCGTCCCCAGTCGTCGGCGAAGAGGAAGAGGATGTTCCAGCGCGGCGCCGCGTTGTCGGCGGCGAACAATGCCGGGCAGGCGAGGACGAGCAGGAGAAGTGGGAGACGGAGGCGCGTTTTCATCAGGGGAGGGGGTCCGGAGGGAATGACGTCCGGCGCCACGCGAGGGAAACGAAAACTTCACGCGGGCTCCGCAGCCGCGCGACGGATTTCGTGGTGACATCGCTCGGGTCGCGTGGGACGAACTCGCCATGCCCCAGCCATCCCAGTCCGCCTCGCGGGCCCGCCTCGGCCGCCGTGAGTTCCTCCAAGGTGCGGCCGCCGCCGCGTTCAGTTTCAACCTGCTGCCCGCCACCGCGCGAGGCGCGAACAGCCGCGTGCAGGTCGCGTGCATCGGGGTCACCGGTAAGGGTAACACCGACACCCTCGCCACCGCGGCCGCCGGCGGAGTGGTCGTCGCGTTGTGCGACGTCGCCAACCCGCGCGGCACCAATCTCGCCCGCAACAAGAAGAAGTCCAAGACCGGCGAGACCATCGTCGATCAGTTCCCCGAGGCGCGTTTCTTCACCGACTACCGCGAGATGATCGCTTCAATGCCCGGCATCGATGCCGTCACGGTCTCGACGCCCGATCATCACCACTTTCACGCGTCGATGCTCGCGATGCGGCGCGGCAAACACGTTTATTGCCAAAAGCCGATCGCCCACTCGGTCTGGGAAGCGCGACGCCTCGCCGAGGCCGCCGCGCAGTACAAGGTGCAGACGCAGATGGGCAACCAGGCCCACGCCGGTGAACCGATCCGCCGCGCCGTCGAGCTGCTCCGCGCTGGCATTCTCGGCCGCGTCTCCGAGGTCCATGCGTGGACCAATCGCCCCATCTGGCCGCAGGGCATGACGGAATGGCCCAAGGCGGAGCCCGTGCCGAAGGGGCTCGACTGGGAACAATGGATCGGCCCCGCGCCGTTTCGCCCGTACAGCACGGAGATCGCGCCGTTCAAGTGGCGCGGTTGGTGGGACTTCGGCGCCGGCGCGCTCGGCGACATGGGCTGCCACATCATGGACATGCCCTACTGGGCGTTGGGCCTCACCGCACCCGAGAGCGTCGAGGCCGTCCACGAGGGCGGGACCGCGATCGCCGCGCCGATCTGGTCAACCGTCACCTATCGGTTTCCCACGAGCGTGCTCGGAGGCCCGGTGAAGTTCGTATGGTACGACGGCGTCGCCCCGAAAGAGGGTGTTTATCGCAATCCGCCGCCGGCGGAACTTTGGAAAGCCGACTTCCCGACCGCCGATCACTGTTTCCGCCGCTTCGATCTGCTGTTGGTCGGCGAGAAGGGACGCATGTTCTTCGGACGATCCCGGCAGGATTGGATCTTCAAGCCCGAAGGCCTGGCGGCGAACTTTACGCTTCCTCCTAAAACCATCCCGCGTGTCGCCGGCAGCGGTGATTCCGCGGAGGGCGCCCTCGATAAGGGCGGCGGACCTTACTCCGAATGGATCGAGGCCATCCGCACCGGTGTCCCTGCGTTGTCGAACTTCGCGCAGTCGGGGCCGTTCAGCGAAACCGTGCTTCTGGGCAATGTGGCGATCCGCGCTGGGAAGAAGATCCTCTGGGACTCCAAGGCGCTTGCGGCGAAGAACGCCCCCGAGGTGGCTCCGCTCATCCGTCGGGCCTACCGCAAGGGTTGGGATCTCGCGTAAAGGAAGGGTTTCCGCGGAATTATTCTTAAAGATCAGAGTTATTCCTTTTATTGAATCTATTTGCTGCAAAAATCTTCTTGAAAAGAATCATTAAGAGGCATAGGTTTTATTTATGAGAATCAGCGTGGAGATCGATGATGCCCTGATGACAGAGGTCATCGCCTTGACCGGAGAGAAGAACAAGAGCCCGGCAGTGGCGAAGGCCGTGCGGCAATTCGTGCTGCGGGCCAAGGCGCGGGAGTTTGGCCGTTTGATCCGGGAGGGGGCATTCGATTACCCGGAGCCGATGGTGGCTGAGGATGAGGCGAATCCGGTCCCGCCGCTGCACGGCCCGAAGTGAACGTCACGCTCCC
>JBEGJD010000056.1:0-5595 GCA_041184765.1 Verrucomicrobiota bacterium
CATGCAGGGACCGGCGGCAGGGTCGTCGGTCACCGGACCGCCATGCGGACCGAAGTTCCATGGTTCCGTCGAACCCGGACTGAAGACCGCGACGCCCTGGCCGGCGGGCGTGAAGAACGCCATCGCTCGCCGCGGCGGGGCAACCCTGCCCCACGGGGGCCCCGGAGCCTGCGATTCCGTCCGCCATGAGTTTCCTCCCAGGTGGCTCTTCATCAGACTGAAGTCTCGGGTGAAGTAACACGCCGGGATTTCCTGCGGGGAAAGACGCGCCGGGCCTCGAACTCGCAGCGCACCACGATCACGTCGGGCATTCCTGGCTCGAACGACGTCCATTGTCGCATGATCGCCGCCGCCTCCTCGTCCGGCATATCCCAGAGCTTGGGAACGGTCTCTGCATGCAACGTCTCACCAGCCTCGCGCGAAAACGCGGTGACTCGCGCCCAGGACGACACGCCGCCGCCTTGGATGGGATTCCAGGACCAGGGGCTCCACGCCTTGCTCTGCCCTTCCGCCCGCCGATCGAGCAGCGCCCCCGCGTAGTACGACTGCTGGATCAACCGCCCGGGGTCGGCCACGTTGACGGCATTTTTCGGATACGCGGGCCACGATAGCCAGGCGATCGCACCGCCGCGACCTCGGTCGATGCCGACCTCCACGACCCCGTTTCCGAGCACCAGCAATTGTTGGTTGTCACGGACGGGGAGCGACTCCGCCGCACGGGCAAACAGGGCCATACTCCCGCCGGTCGCACTTAGAAGGGCCAGGCGAAGGAAAAGGGGCTTCACCCGGCCAAGGTGCGCACACGCGATTCAGCGGTCAACGAACGCGTTCCTTTACGCATCTTCCAAAAATCGCGTGGTACCCAGGATGCATGAGCAGCTCGAAATCCTTGGCCAAACCCGGATACGGGGACCGCGGAAAGAGAGGAGCGCTCGATTTGGTCGTAGACCGACTTCTTGAAAGACTACCTGCCGTAATCGGCACTCGCATCAGGTAATTTCCGCCGCTCGATTTCCGCCTAACACCTTCCTTGGGTGCCACCCCGTCTCAACCCCATGTACCGCCCTAACTCGCTCACGCTGCTTATTGCCATCCTGACGTTGCCGGCCCCGCGCCTAGCCGCGGCCGAAACCGGCTCTATTTCGGGCCGCGTCCTGAATCAAACCACCAACCGCTACGTCAACCAGGCCCGGGTCGGCATCAAGGGCACCGCCCTGCAGACCTTCACCGACGAGGCGGGCGGCTACGTGCTCAGTGGCATTCCTGCCGGACCCACGACTGTCGTCGTGACCTTCACGGAGCTGGCTCCCCGCGAGGAGCAGGTCGTGGTCGTCGCCGGACGCCGGACCGAGTTGAATCTCACATTGGCCCCCACGGGCGTCGTCCGGCTCGACGAGTTCCGCGTCAACGCCGCGCGTGAACTCGACGCCGAATCCATCTCGGCGAACGAGCAACGCTACTCCCGCAACCTGAAAAACGTGACCTCGACCGACTCGATGGGCGAGATCGCCCAGAATAACATCGGCGAGTTCGTGAAATACCTTCCCGGCGTAGGGGTGGAGTACCAGGGCAGCGATATCATCCGCATCAACGTGCGCGGCCTGAGTTCCGACAAGACGGAGGTCACTTCCGACGGTCTCGCGGAAGCGTCGGTCTTCGCGGACGAGCGCGAGAACACCCGCGCTCCGCGCCTCACCCAGTCGAGCACGGTCGGCATCGCCCGCATCGAAGTGCGGAAGGTTCCGCTCCCGTCCGACAGCGCCAATGCGATCGGCGGCTCGGTGAACATGGTGCGCCGCACGGCGTTCGAGTACGCGCGCCGGGAAATCAACCTGCGGGGATCCTTCAACACCAACAGCTACGACCTCACCCTCCGCCGCACCGGCGGACCCGGTGACGAACTCACGCGGAAGGTGCGTCCGAGTTTCGACTTCAGCCTCGTCGACCCGCTGTCGCGCAACCTCGGCTACACCCTCGGGATCGGCTACGGCGACGTGATGATGCCGTGGCATTACGCGGTGCCGACGTACAATTACGGCACGGCGGCGAGCAACGCCAACCCGGTCGCCGGTACGCCGGGTATCCAGAATCCGGCGATGACCAATTCCCTGCTGCACCAATCCTATTCCCGCCGGGTCCGCATCCCGCTCAGCCTGCGTGTCGACTGGCGCCCGGCGCCCGAGCTCACTCTCACGCCATTCGTCTCCTACACCCGCCTCGACTCCCTGCACCGCGCCGACGTCCGCTTCCAGGCCAACACCGGCGCGACCACCTACAACGATAGCACCCGCTCGATGGGCGCCCGCGGCGCCGGCACGTTCACCTACGTGAACCAACTGGAAGCCTGGCGCGACGAGTACGCCACGAATTCCAACGCCGGTCTGATCGCAAAATGGCGCCGCGGGTCGTGACAGGTCGAGGCCGCGGCCAACGCCTCGCGCTCAATCTCGGAGTTCAAGGACACTGAGAACGGCTTCTTCTCGTCTCCCTCCGACCAGGAGGGTCGCAACCCGCGCATCGCGAACGTGACCGTCAACTTTCTCGACCTCAACTGGATGCTCCCGGGTCGGATCGAGGCGACCGACGCCGCCGGGCAGGCGGTCGATTGGAGCCGGGCCGACAATTACTCGCTGCGCGCCGCCACCTCGCGTCCGCGCCTGATCCAGGGCGATGTGGCGTCGGCCTACGCCAAGCTGCGCCGGGATTTCGGGACCCGCGTGCCGTTCAGCCTCGAGCTCGGCGCGAACTATCGGAGGGAAAAACGCGACCGGAAGCGCATGGACCTCAACACCTGGACCTACCTGGGACCGGACGGTGTGGCCGATTCCTCGGATGATCGCGCGGGCGTGATCGCCGCCGACACGTACCGCAAGGCACCCGACGCCGAGTATGGCTACCCTCCGGTGGAGCACCTCAACATGGCGAAGTACTACCAGCTGTTCAAAGCGCACCCCGAGTACTTCCGGTACGAGGAGGCCATCTCCTACCGCCGCAGCGCCGAAAGCGTGAACAAGCTCACGGAGACCGTCGACGCCCTCTACCTGATGGGGGAAAGCCGTCTATTCTCCAACCGGCTCGGGCTCGTGGGCGGCGCCCGGTATGAGCGTTCGCGGGGACTGGGCTACGGGTTTCTGCAGACGCCCACGGAGGTTTTTCAGCGCAAAGCCGACGGCTCGTTCCTCCTCGTCAACGGTGCCCGCGTGCGCAAGCCCGAGGCAGGAGCGGCTGGCAGCCTCGCGGAGGCGAAGCTCATCTACCATCGCAACGGCGCGGTTGGCCGGGGCGAAAAGGAAGGCGTCTACCCGAGCCTGCACTCGTCGCTTTCCCTCACCGAAAACCTTTCCTTCAAGCTGGCCTACGCGGCGACCCAGGCCCGGCCCGACTTCAGTACCAGCCTGCTGCCGTCGACCACAGTGAGCCCCAGCAACGTCACCGACCCCGCGCTCGGTTCACTCGGCACGGTCACGATTCGCAACCCGCAGCTGAAACCGTGGAGCGCCGAGAACTACGATGCGCGGATCGAGTACTACCTGGCCGGCGGCTACGTCGCGGTCGGGTATTACCGGAAGTTTATCCGCGACTTCGTGGTCTCGCGCTCCGAGTTGCTGGAGACCCCGGCGGAGGCCGCCACCGTGGGCCTCGAGCCGGAGTATGTCGGATGGACGGCCAGCACGTCGTTCAACTCCGGCAAGGCGATCGTGTCGGGCTGGGAGTTCGAAGTGCGCTTCGGGCTGGACTCGATCCTTCCGCGGTTCGCGCGGGGATTCAGCCTGCGGGGCTCGTTGAACCTCTCCGATGCCGACGGGCAGCGGGGAGGATGGGGCGCGATGAGCCGGCAGAAGGCGTCCGCGATGTTGAACTATCAGAACTCGGGCCTGCGCCTCGGCTTCGGCTGGAACTTCGAGGGTCGGATCGACGGCGCCCTCACGACGCTCGGCGGCGAGCCCGGGCAGTCCTACATCGAGGAACGCAGCCTGTTCGACGCCACCGCGGAATACCGGCTCACCCGCCGCCTCTCGCTCTTCGCCTCCGGCACCAACCTTTTTAACGCCGGGCGCATCACCGCGCGCGAGTCGGCCCGCCTCCCGCACTGGGCGCGGCTCCAGCAAGCCTCCGCCTTCGGCGCCAATTACACCCTCGGCGCCAAGGCTTCGTTCTGAGGCGATCTCCCGCGAGATCGGCGCCTTCCATGTTCAAACTCCGACGTTTTTGAACGCTGAACGCACCGAACTTTTCGGACGGGCCGCGATCGGAATTCCGCTCGTCGGCTCAGCGGGCCAGACTTCAGCAATGAGCGCCCACCGCACCCCACGCTTCCCACTCCGCTTCCCGCGCGACGTACTCCGCGTCGATATCATCGGGATCTTCGCCGCCGCTTCGCTGGGCGCGCAGTCCGCGGGCTCGCCGGCGCCATCTGTGCCCTCCGCGGTTGAAAACGCGGAGCGAGTCGGAAGGACCTTCGGCGGTACGTCCCCCGGAATAGTCCGCGGCGAACTTGCCCGCCGTAGCTAGGCGTAGGTGGGCGGCCGCGGCTACATCGGAAACGCGTCATCCGTGTCGATCCGTGTGCATCTGTGGTTAAACCTGGATTGAAGGATTGGTCCCGCTTCATGCGCCTTTCGCGCCTCCTGACGGAGCCGGAAAAGGAGGTCAGGACCAAAGTTGCAACGAACTGCCCGCCCGTGGCGCTCGGCGGCGCCGGGCAGTAGTCCTTCCGGTTGCAGGTTTCGTCCTGACCCCTTGCGGCGGCGCCCCGGGGCTGAGCGACCTCGAGCCGGTGTTCTGGAGCGCGAGCGGCGGGCCGGACTTCTCCACCGACGATTGCGTGCAGCCCGACGCGCCGGCTTGCGCCGACTAACGACTCAAGGACTGACCGCGAGTCAGGCGGAGCTTTGCCTGCAAGGATCGTGGGGTTCGCCCACAGACTGCTCCCGACGCCCGTGGCGCTCGCGGCGCCGGGCAGTCAGCCTTCCGGTTGCAGGTTTCGTCCTGACCCCTTGCGGCGGCCCGCGTAAAAGTCGCGAGGTACCTTATTCCAATCGCCTTCATTAGGGGCCGGACGAGTCCGACAGGAATCCTGAATGACAGTGTCGTGGAAACCGCCTTTGCCAGACGGCGCACATCGCACACCCGCAGCGCACATCTGGCTTGAACCGGCGCGGGTTTTCCTTCGCCTTCTGCCGTTGTGCCGAACCCAGAGAGTGAAAGCCCCCGCGCTGCACCTCTGAACCTCGCGCGTTGGTTCGCCGCCGAGGTCCACCCGCACGAGCCGGCGCTCCGCGGTTACCTTCGGGGCTCGTTTCCCGCCGTGCGCGACGTCGACGATGTCGTGCAGGAGTCCTTCCTCCGCATCTGGCGCGCGCGAGCTGCGCAGCCCATCACCTCCGCCCGCGCATTCCTGTTTCAAATTGCCCGCCGCCTCGCCTTTGATGCCGTGCGGCGCGAACGGCACGACTTTGTTGGTGACGTAAGGGATTTTCCGGCCAACGGCGTCCTCCTCTCCGAACCCGAATCGACCGATGCCGCGGCCAACCTCGAACGGGTGAGGCTGCTCACTGACGCCATCGAGGCGCTGCCGGCGCGCTGCCGCGAGGT
>JBEGJD010000057.1:0-3294 GCA_041184765.1 Verrucomicrobiota bacterium
CCGCTCGCCATTTCCGGCGGACTGCTCCTGACCGGCGTGCCGCTCAAGGACGCGGTGCGGACCGGACTATCAGTCTCCCCGATCGGCGAGTTCTCGTTCATCATCGCGCAGCTGGGTGTGACGGCGGCCGTGGTGGCGCCGCGCTTCTATCCCCTCGCGGTCGGTGTCTCGTTGCTGACGACCCTCGCGGCACCTTGGGTAATGCGTCGGGCCGAGGTTATCGCCGGAGCGATCGAGGCGAAGCAGCCCGGCTGGCTGGCCGACTGGATCCGGGCGTACCAGTCGTGGCTCGAGGCAACGGCGCGGAGGCGGGAGGGGAATATCCTTTGGCAATTGAGCCGGCCGCGCATCGCGCAAGTCGGGTTGGGGGCGCTTTTTGTCACGGGGCTGGTCGTTTTCTCCGGTCAGCTTTTCACCGTGGTCGAACGCTGGCTGGGTGGAGGCCGCGTGCCCGAGGTGTGGTTACAGTTCGGCTTTTGGACCGCCCTGACCCTGCTCGTGATCGCGCCGCTCGTCGCGATCTGGCGCAACGTCTCCGCGATGGCGCTGCTTTACGCGGAAGTTTCGACGCGGGGGCAGGACAACTCCGCTCGCGTGCGTCCACTCGTCGAGACGGGGCTGAAAGTGGCGGCTTCCGCCGTGATCTACCTTTGGTTATCCGCGATCCTGCCGGCGGAGGGCACGGCCCGCTGGCTCCTTGCCGTCAGCGGCTTGGTGGCTCTCCTCGCCATTCTGCTGCTCCGCAGGAAACTGATCCGTTGGCACAGCGAACTCGAGGTGGAGTTGGCTGCGGTCATCGAGCGTGGCGAAGGGCGTATGAGCTCCACCTCGGCCCCTTGGCTGCAGGCGCACGGGGAGTGGAACCTGCAGATGATCGATTGCACCCTGCCTGACTTGGCGGACTGCCGGGGCAAGTCGATCGCCTCCCTCGCGCTAAGGTCGCGCTACGGTTGCTCCGTGGTGGGGGTGGAACGCCAGGGGTACCTCATTCCGCTGCCGCCTCCGGAAACCGTTCTCTTCCCCCGCGACAAAGTGTTGCTCCTTGGAACGACGGAACAGGTCCGGGCCGGCCGCGAGGCTTTATCCGCGGTTTCCATGGCCGTGGAGGAACAGTCGGAGTTGGGGGAGGTGCGCATGGAGGTGATGGAAATCCCTTCCGGCAGTCCGGCGGACGGCCGGCGGCTGGGCGAAATCACCCATGCGCAACGCCACGGCGTGCAGATCGCGGGGGTACAGCGCCACAGCGCCAAGATTCTCAATCCGTCCGGCCAGGAGGAACTGCGCGCAGGCGACAAGGTCCTGGCCTTGGGCACCCCGGATCAAATCCGCGACTTCAGCGTCTGGCTGTGGGAGAAAGTCCCCGTCTCCGAGCGGGACAACGCGGCGCTGGCCTTGTGAGTTCCGGCCTGCGCCGCGGAGACGCGGGCAACTTCAAGCCGCCGGGGGCTTGGGAGCGGAGTCGGCCGGCTTGGCGGCGGGCTCGGCGGGTTTCGCCGGCTCGGGCTCGTCCTTCGTGGCCTTCTTGAACTCCTTGATCGATTGACCGAGTCCCTTGGCCAGACCCGGCAGCTTCGAGCCGCCGAACAGGACCAGAAGGATGATCAGGATGACGATCAATTCGGTCGGACCCATGCCCATGAAGGCCGCGCACTTGCCGGGAAGCGTAACCATGACGGCGCAAGCTACGGGGGCTCACCGACCTGTAAAGAGGGAAAGCGGCCCGCCGTGCCATCGAGGCTGGAAGATCCATTTCGGTCGTGTCGCTTGCCGATTCACCAAGCCACTTCACCACAGAGACACCGAGACACTGAGGAGGGAGTTGATCTGGAAAGCGTGAACGCTTGGCCCGGTTTCATACCTTGGGTGGGTGTGGTGGTTTCCGCGCTCTCCGCCTCTCCGTGGTGATTATCAGTGGGCGCGTGGTCTCGTTCGCCTTGCTCGCCGCGCCGCGTGCGTTTGCCTTCGGGCTTTCCGCCGATGTCTGCATCCTCGCTCCCCGCCGCGCCCGGGGCCGCTCCTTTCTCGTCCGGTTTCACCGAACGATTCGGCGGACTCGCGCGGCTCTACGGGGCTGCGGCGTTGCCCCGCCTCGCGGCCGCGCGGGTGTGCGTGGTGGGCGTGGGAGGCGTGGGCTCATGGGTCGTCGAGGGCCTCGCCCGCAGCGCTATCGGGGCCATCACGATGATCGACCTCGACGACGTCTGCATCACAAACGTCAACCGCCAGCTCCCCGCGCTCGAGGGCCAGATCGGGCGCCCCAAGGTCCAGGTGCTCGCGGAGCGCGTGCTGGCGATCAACCCGGATTGCCGGGTCGAAGCCGTGGCTGATTTTTTCACCGAGGCGTCCGCGGAACGGCTGCTCGCGCCGCCGTGCGACTTCATCGTCGATGCGATCGACCGCATGTCGCAGAAAGCGTTGCTCATCGCGGGCGCGCGGGCCCGCAGCCGGCGTGTGCTCACCGTCGGCGCGGCCGGCGGGCGCCGCGATGGCACGCGGGTGCGGGTGGGTGACCTCGGCGAGGCCGGAGGCGACGAACTTCTTCGCCAGGTCCGGCGCCGGTTGCGACGTGAACACGGCTACCCGGCTGGCGCGGAGCGCGGTCTCACGCGCATGGGCATCCCGGCGGTGTGGTCGGATGAGGAGCCCGTTTATCCGTGGACCGACGGCACTTGCTCCGCTGAGCCCGAGCCGGGCGCCAACCTGCGGCTCGACTGCGCGAGTGGTTTTGGCAGCGCCGTCTTCGTGACCGCGGCCTTCGGTCTGGCCGCGGCGGGCGAAATCGTGCGGCAAATCGCGGCGGGGCCCGCGGAGAGTCAGGTTTCGAGCTGACCGAACCAGCGCGCAAAGTTGGCAGCCACGGTCGCTCGCAGTTTCGTTTCCGAGATCTCCAGAACCTCGGCGAGGCCCGCGTAGGCGGCGACGAGGTTCGCCGGGTGGTTGATACGGTCGGCCGTCGGGGCGGAAGGCAGTTGAAACCGCTCGCGCTCCGTCGGCAGCGGCATAGCCGGCGCGTCCGTCTCGATGAGGAGACGCTCCCGCGGCAATTGCGTAAAGACGGCGCGCCGCGCCGCGTGGCGCTCGGCCAGGAACGTGCCGTTGAACGAGAAGTACGCCCCGAGCGCGGCGAACTCGCGCGCCAGCTCGGCGGAGCCGGCATAGGCGTGCAGCAGGAAGCCGCGAGCCGGTCGCTTTGTTTCGCGCAAGAGCTCGAGCAGCCGGCCCCAAGCGTCGATGCAGTGGATCGTCACCGGCTTGTCCCGCTCCGCGGCGAGCTCCAGCTGCCAGCGGAACGCC
>JBEGJD010000058.1:0-2751 GCA_041184765.1 Verrucomicrobiota bacterium
GTCTCGTAGTTCACCTCGCCCCGCTCGCCGCCGTCGAGGGTGTAGGCCGCCGCGGCCCCGACGAGCGCGAGATCCAGTTTCTCCACGCCGCGCCCGATCTCCTCGTCGGGGTTGAAACACAACCGGATGGTTCCGTGCGGGATCTCCGGGTGGCGCAGGAGATGGCGCGCGGCCGCCATCACGATGGCGACGCCGGCCTTGTCGTCCGCGCCGAGCAGCGTCTTGCCGCTGGCGGTGATGATGTCCTCGCCCTGCGCCTGCCGGAGATAGGGCAACGCCGCGGGGTCCAACACCTGCGCTGGGTCGTCAGGCAAGATGATCGGCCGGCCGTCGTAGGTGCGGTGCACAATCGGACGCGCGCCACCCGGCAGCTCCGTAGCCGTATCGACATGCGCGAACCACGCGATCACGGGGACGTTAGTCCGTCGCGTGGTGGCGGGGATCGTGGCGAGCACGTAGCCATGCTCCGTGAGCGTGACGTCGGCCGCGCCGATTTCCCGCAGCTCGCATTCGAGCAGTCGCAGGAGGTCCCACTGGCACGGCGTGCTGGGCGTACCGTCGCCGTGCGCGTCACTCCGCGTCTCGATGCGCACGTAGCGGCAGAAACGCTCCAACAGGTCCTCGGAGTCGATCGTCATGCCCGGAGCCCAGCGCGGCGGTGAGGGTCGGGCGAGGGCGAAAACCTCGGGGATTTTGGTTCAGGATAAGAAGTCCTCGGGTCTACGGCAGATCGATGGGAAGCTCTCCAGCAAGAGTCGATCCGCGGTCACAAGTTTCGTCTGCAAGGCTAGGGCGAGTGCCACGAACTCACAGTCGTAGGCGGAGCAGCGTGACCGAGCCACGAGTCGAAGTACCGAGTCGTCGGAGACGACGTGTTCACCGCCGGTCAGACAAAGATGCGCGCGATGCATAATCGCTTCGCCGTCAGCAACGGATGCCTTTCCCGATCGGATCAAGCCGGCCAAGACGTTCCTCAACTCGGAGCGCCACAGGAGCGGAGCGGCCCATTCCGCGTCTATGGCCAAAAGCGGATCCACGATCGCACCGCCGGATCCGGGCAAAAGCCGATAGGCGATGATGTTGGTGTCGACGACGATCACTTACGTCCCTCGCGCTTGAGGCGATCGATCTCGTCGGGCGTCACCGTAAAACCGAGGGTCGCTCGAAATGCACGGGCTTCAGCTAGTAGTTTCGCTGTATCGACTTTTCGAGCGGGAGAAACCGCTTCCTCGAGCAAGGAGATGACCTCCTGGTTCAGGCTACGCTTGTGGCTGCTGGCACGGGCCTTCAGCCGGCGATGCAGTGGTGCAGGCAGCGCCTTCAGTGTTAGAGTAGGCATGATGCAACCAAAATGGTTGCGCCTTTCCCTGCGTCAAGGTGCTCCCGGCCGCCGCACCTTCAGATTCCTGATCTCGAGATGGCTCTTCACCGTCCGCAGGCCGAACCAGCCGGAGGTGAACGGGGCGGGGTCGCGAAAGGTAAAGATCAGTTCGTCGTCGCACCAGTACTCGGCGACGCCGTCCCGTGCGACGAGGCGGAGGCGGTAGATGTGGTTGGGACGAAGTAGGAGGCGCGGCGTCGCAAGGTCGTGCTCCGAGCGCAGGGGGCGGGCGTCGGTGCCGTCGTAGCGGCGGAACCGTACGGTCGTGTTGTTGTTCCCGCCCTGGCCGACGTAGTAAGTGTGCAGGCTGTTGTAATCGGTGAAGCGACCGGTGCGGCCGGCGGGCATGACGCGGGGGGACTTCGGATCCGTCGCCATCCAGAAGCAGTTCAGGTCGGAGAGCCGGTCGAAGGGACCGTCCGCCATCACGACCTTCGCCTCGTAGGTGATCTCGACCGGGGCGGTCAGCTGCTCGCGCCACCAAACAGTGCAACCTTCGGCGTCGCGGATCACGAGGGCTTCACCCTCAGTCATCACGGAACCGCCCGGCATCTGTTCCACCGACCACCGAGAAAGGTCCGCCGTCTCCGCCGCGATCAAGGCGGCACCGGCGCACAGCAGTCCGGCGATCCATGCGATGCCCCTCATGAGCGGGCGGACATGCCGGAGAGATGGAGCGCTCCGTCGCGTTGACGCAGCCGCAGCGGGGCGCCGAACGCCTTCGACAGCACGGCCGAGTTCAGCACGTCCGCGCGCGTCCCGGCGGCGAGCACGCGGCCGGATTTCAGCACCAGCGCGTGGGTGAAGGCCGGGGTGATCTCCTCGACGTGGTGCGTCACGAGCACGAGCGCGGTGGTGTACGACCCGCGGTGGCGCGCGATCCGCTCCACGCTGGCGAGGAAGCGCTGGCGCGCGACCGGATCAAGCCCCGCGCAGGGTTCGTCGAGGATGAGCAGGCGCGGACGCGCCATCAGCGCGCGCGCGATGAGCACCCGTTGCCGTTCGCCTTGGGAAAGATAGGCCCACTCGCGGTCGGCGAGTCGGGAGATGCCGGCGAGACGCAGCAGGCGCCGCGCCGCGGCGCGGTCGGCGCGGGTGCCGGCGTGCCAGAGGTCGAGCTGCGCGTATTTGCCGCTAACCACGGTGTCGAGGGCCACTTCCGACGGGGGGATCGACTGCGTGAACGCGCTCGTGACGACGCCGAGGTGCAGCCGCAACTCCCGCCAATCGCTCGCCCCGTAGCGGCGCCCGAGCACCGCGAAACCGCCCGAGGTGGGCGATAGGAAGCCGGTGAGCGCCTTGAGCAGGGAGGTCTTGCCCGAGCCATTGGCGCCGAGGACGACCCAGTGTTCGCCGGCCGCGACGTCACC
>JBEGJD010000059.1:0-4744 GCA_041184765.1 Verrucomicrobiota bacterium
CGTTACTGTCCACGTGGAGCCGATGAAATGACCCTTGGTCCCCGACGGGGCGGGTTGCGCGGGTCGCGGCGACGATCATCGTGAATCTTCTCTTCGGCATGGCGCGGGTCACCGTCTCCGCGCCCATGCGTCCATCCCGTTGGTCTTTTCGTACCTTTCCCAAACCATGAACCGCACCGTCCTCACCCGTCGCCTCCCCCTGGCGCTGGCCCTCGCCCTGGCTCCGTTCGCCGGGGCCCAAACCGCGCCCACTCCGCCGCGCGCCGGCGAAGAGACCGTCAAGCTGGAGGCGTTCACCGTCACCGGCTCCAACATCAAGCGCATCGAGGTGGAAAAGGTCCTGCCGGTGACCGTGATCGACGCGGGAGCGATCGAGGTGCGCGACGCTTCCCAGCCTTCCGACCTGATCACCGCCATGCCGCAGGTCACCGGGCTGCCGGGCAATGAAACCGCCACCCTCGGCGCCACCGCGCGCGGCGACAACGCCAGCGTCTCGCTGCGCGGCATCGCCTCCAGCAACACGCTCGTGCTGCTCAATGGTCGCCGGCTCGTGCCGCACGGTATCAGCCAGAGCGAGGCCGGCGTGCCTACGCTCTCCACTAACATCAACCAGCTCCCGAACCGTGGCCTCGAGCGGGTCGAGGTGCTGCGCGACGGGGCTTCGTCCGTATACGGCACCGATGCCGTCGCGGGCGTCGTGAACTACGTCATGCAGCGGAATTTCCGCGGCACCGAGCTCTCGCTGCGCTACGCGCAGACCGATCGGAGCGATGGCCAGGAATTCCGCGCCACGCTCACCCACGGGCTAGGTTTCGCCAAGGGCAAGGGCCGCGCGATGGTCACCGCCGACTTCTACCGCCGCGCGCCCATCTACACCCGCGACCGCTCGTTCTCGGCCGACGCCGACCATACCAACCTCGCGCCGGAGCCGTGGAACCAACCCACGACCACCACGTTCAACGCCCGTTCCGCGACCACCGAGTACGGCAACTACCTCCTCGGCACGGTCACCGCCACCGACGCGAACGGCTTTGTCACCGGCTTCACCGGCGCCCGCCCGACCGGTGTCCCCGCCACGCTCGCCGCCACGTCGGGGCTCTTCGTGCTCCAGCCCAACGGCACCGGCGGCGCGGTCTTCGGCACCGCCACCCCGTCCCGCGCGGGTGTCACGCGCGACTACTACTGGAACAACAACGCGTACCGCGTCATCCAGCCGAAGGTGAACCGCACGAACATCTTCGCCTCGGCCGAGTATGACCTTTCCGACCGCCTGACCGCTTTTGTCGACGCCTCCCTTTACCAGTCGCAGGGTGTGACCTACCGCGAGCCTGACGGCATCACGCAGAGCACCGACGGTTTCATCATCGTGCCGGTCACCAACCCGTGGAATCCCTTCGGCAACCGCTTCTGGTCGCCCACCGGCGCGCCCAACACCGATGGCACCCCGCGGCTCACCGGCACGCCTTCCGCCGTCTCCATCACCAACAAGCGCCTCACCGACCTCGCAACCCGCACCGACTACGTCGACAACTCCGTTTACCGCGGGGTGGCCGGCGTGCGCGGCAAGCTCTCCGGCTCCTGGTCCTGGGAGACCGCCGGCCTGTGGTCGGTCGCCCGCGTGATCGAAAACGAGGAAGGGCCCACCCGGAAGAGCCTGCTCGTCGCCGCCATCAACCAGAGCGACCCGACCAAAGCCTTCAACCCGTTCACGCGCACCTTCGCCGTGCAGAACGGCCAGCTGGTCGTGACCGGGCCTTACGTGAACCCCGAGAGCGTGCAGTCGACTTTCCGCTCCAGTTTCATCCGCAACGGCATCACGCGTCTGCTCAGCGCCGATTTCCGCGCGAGCGGCGATCTGTTCTCGCTCTGGGCCGGCAACCGGATTGGCGGGGCGTTCGGCGGTGAGTACCGCTTCGAGGGCTACAGCGACTATCGCCCTCCCTACGCCGGCCTGAATCCGCCGGGCTCGGGACTCGACACGGCGACCAACGACTTCCTCGGCTTCTCGCCCAATTCCGACACCCACGGCAAACGGCAGGTGGCCGCGCTCTACGCCGAGACCGTCGTGCCGCTCGTCGGTCGTCAGAACCGCCTGCCCCTGGTGCAGTCGCTCGAAGTCAGCGCCTCGGCGCGTTACGAGAGCTACACCGACTTCGGCGACACCACCAAGCCGAAGTACGGCGTGAACTGGAAGCCGCTCTCCTGGGTCATGGTGCGCGGCTCGTACAACCAGGGTTTCCACGCGCCCAATCTCGCGCAGCTCTTCACCGGCACGCTCATCCGCACCGTGACCGGCAGCACCGATACCTACCGCAGCACCGTCACCGGTCTGATCACGGACGGCCCCTCCAACCGCCGCAGCGTCGCCTCGGGCAACCGCCAGCTGAAGCCCGAGTCCTCAACCGGCAAGTCAGCCGGCATCGTCATCGAGGTTCCCGGCATCAAGGGCCTCTCGGTCTCGGTCGATTACTACGAGATCCGCCAGAAGAGCCTCATCGCCTCTGGCGGCGGCATCGCCGACGACACCGCGGCGCTTCTCGCCGCCACGCAGGCCGAGCTCGCGGCCGGCAAGACCATCGGCCAGATCGACCTCGGCAGCGGCACCGCCAACTACAAGGGCGATCCCTCGGTGGTGCGTCTCGCCCCGACGCAGGCCGACCGCGACTTCTTCGCCGCCTACAACGCGACCCGTGCCCCCGGTAACCAGCGCGCGGTGGTGGGCGGAATCGATATCCTGCGCACCAGCTACTTCAACAAGTCGGAGCAGTTCACCAACGGCTTCGACTTCGACGTGAACTACCGCTTCCCGAAGTTCGCCGTCGGCCAGTTCAACCTCGGCACGAACTGGACCTACCTGAACGACTTCCACGCCTACTCGTCCGCCGGCGCGGCGCGCACGGAGTACCGCAACGGCAACAGCTCCAACGTCGGCGGCGCGACCCCGATCTGGCGCGGCGCCACCACGCTCACCTGGCGCAAGGACCGTTGGGGCGCGGGCCTCGGTATGTACTACGTCGGCCGCTTCACCGACGTGAACGCCACCACGACCAAGGCCACCTGGGACTCGCTGGGCAACCCGGGCTACATCATGCCGGTGTTCAACAACGGCGCCTACTCGTACCGCTTCATCGTGAAGCAGACCACGAGCTACAACCTGCACCTCTCGTACCGTTTCGCCGGCGGCAACCGCTGGCTGAACGACACCAGCGTGCGCTTCGGCGTGAACAACCTCTTCAACCTCGAGCCGCCGCTCTCCGCCGATTCCCGCGGCTACGAGCCCTCGGTGCACAACAGCCTCGCCCGCGGCCGCAGCTTCTCGCTGCAGCTGACGAAGAAGCTGTAAACGGAAGAGGCTTCCTTTGAGCAACGCCGGCCCTCCACGGGCCGGCGTTTTGCTTTTCCGACGGGCACCGTCAGAACCGAGCCGCTCCGCGAGGGATCAACGACGGACGAACACGGATGGACACGGATCAAGGATTGCCGATGTAGCCGAGGCTGTCCGCCTCGGACCATGCTGAAACCGCGACGGCCGAAGGGAACGCCTCTTGCCGAACGCGGCCCGTACTACGTGACGTAGGCAGGTTTTTGGCAGGCGGGAGCGATTGCCGCGAGTCACGCCTCGCCGAGGAGGCGGCGGAAGCGGGCCTCCAGCGCGGAGCGGTTTGTGAGGCGGAGCGTCGCGCCGTCGACCTCGAGCAGCCCGGCCGAGCGCAGGCGCGCGAATGTTCGGGAAAGCGTCTCGCTGCTCGTGCCGATCTCCGCGGCGAGCACGCGCTTCGTTCCGCGCAGCCGGATCTCCGCGCGGGCGTTATCGGAATGCCGCAGCAGCCAGTTCAGCAGCCGCGTCTCCACGTCCTTCAGCGTGAGGTCGTCCAAGGCCCCCACCAGCACGCGCAGGTGCTGGCTCATCGAGCCGAGCATCCGCAGCGCCAGATCGGGCCGGCGGCCGATCAGGGCGAGGAGAGGGTCCTTCGGCAGCAGCAGAACCGTGCTGGCCTCGACCGCGCGCGCGTCGGCGGGATAACCGGTGGCCGACGCCAGCGAGGCCTCCGCGAACGATTCCCCGGCGCGGAAGATGTGGATCACCTGTTCGCGCCCGGCGGCGTTGACGCGGTGCACGCTCACCGCGCCGCCTTGCACGAGGTAACAGCCGCGAGACGGCTCGCCTTCGCGGAAAAGCAGCTGGCCCTTCGCGAGCTTCACCGGCGTCACGAAGCCCGCGATGATCCCGAGGTCCTCGGCCGGCAAGCCTCCGAAGAGCTGGCAGCAGCGCAGCGTGCCGACGAGGCCGGTCAGCCTTGACTCGGAGGGACGTGATTCGGGCATCGGGGGACGTCCGGAGCGTGGGCCGTTCCTCTGTCCGCGGCGATGCGGTTCTTGCTCGCGCGGGGCGGCGTCACTCCCGCCAGAGGCTCACCACCCAGCCGCCGTCGGCGCGCCGTTCGATGGCGGTGCTCACGCCCTCACCACGGAGCAGTTCCAGCAGCGGCGCGGGCATGAAGGGCGCCACGACGCGCAGGCCGCGGCCGGGCTGGAGGGCGTCTACACCCGCGCGGATCAACGGGAAGGGCTCTTCCCCGCGGGCGAGCACCGGTCTGACGTCGAGGGTCCGGAATTTCATGGCGTCCTTTCAGCGCGTGAACTCGAGCTGGAACCAGAGTTTGCGCACGTTGGAAAACGCGGGGGCGTCGCGCCGGAAGTCGGCGTACTTCGCCATCGCCGTCCACGCCGCGCCGAATTTCCG
>JBEGJD010000060.1:0-5809 GCA_041184765.1 Verrucomicrobiota bacterium
CTACGAGACGCTTTACGCCGAGGTGCTGGAACGCCGGTTCCGTGGGGACACCAGCAACCTGCGAGTGCTCCTCGGCAAATTGGCCGCCAGCTGCGCCGCGATCGGTGCGGATCTCCGAGCCTGGGTGGAGGTGATCCCGAAGTCGGGCTACCGTTTGCACGCGCGCCGCCGAACGCGGACCGCGGTCTGAGCCCGCGGATCGCCGCCGCACTTACGGAAAAATTACACCGCCGCCGTGGGCCCGGCCGGCCGTGAGGCCCACAACGCTGGGCATGGACACCGCCCCGCTGCAGATTCTGATCCTGAAATCGGACCGGCTCTACGCCGACATCCTGCGACAGCAAGCCGCCCAGGCTTTCCCGCGCGCCCGCCCCACCGTCGCGACCTCCATCGCCGAGGCGCGCGAACTGCTGGGACGCGTGACCTTCGACCTTTTCATCACCGGCCTCGGCGAGCACGCCGGCGGGGACGCGCTCGATCTCGTCGCGCACTGCAAACGCGAGCCCCTGCGCGCGCGCCGGGTCGTCGTGCTGCTCGACCGGCACGAGTACCGCGTGCTGGCCGCGCTGCGCACGTTGGCGGTCGACGGCATCTTTGATCCGGCCGAGGACTCGCCGGCCGCCTTCGCCGCCGCGCTCCCCGCGATCGTGCGCGGCTCGCGATATTGGAGTCCCGGAGCGGCGGTCCGATTGCGGCAGCTCGCGGCGGCGCCCGGGGCGCTCTTCCGCATCCTCACCGATTTCGAGCAGGTCGTGCTGAGCGTGATCGGCGACGGCTCCGACGATCTCGCGGCCGCCGGCCAGCTCGGCCTGAGCCCGGCAACCATCTCGACGGTGCGGCGCGCGCTGCACCGCAAGCTCGGCGTGCAACACCGCGGCGAACTGGTCCGGATCGCGGCGCAAAAAGGCTACGTGCGATTCACGCCCGCCGGCGTCGAACGCCCGGGCTACGGGCTCCTCGCCGCCGCCTACCAACCACGCAATCGGAACCGCCGGCCGGAATTCGCGGCGATGCCCGCGACCGCTTGAGAGAGATTCCGCTCGGCCCCGGGCGGGCGGCGCGGCAGGTTCCAGGCCGGCACCGTGCATCTTTCCGCCCTGTTCATCCATCCCGTCAAATCGCTCCGCGGCTGCGCCGTGGAAAAGATCTCGATCGACCGGCGAGGCATCGCCGGAGACCGGCGCTTCCTGGTCGTTGACCACAACGGACGCTTCCTCACGCAACGCACCTTACCGCGCATGGCGCTGATCGCGACCCTGCTGGATGAGCACGAACTCGCGCTCGAGGCGACCGGGCATGGGTCGATCCGCACCCCGCGCGCCAGCCAGCCCTCTGCCCCGCGCCTCACGGTATCGGTTTGGAGCAGCGAAGGACTGATGGCCGAGGACTGCGGTCCCGACGCCGCCGGATGGTTGTCGGACTTTCTCGCGACCCCGTGCCGGCTGGTGCGCGCCGGAGACGATTTCCGGCGAACCGTGCGGAAGGCTCCGGCCGGACTGGAGGGGGCCGAGGTGGGCTTTGCGGACGCCTTTCCCGGCCTGCTCCTGACGGAAGCCTCTCTGGCGGACCTGAATGACCGGCTGCAGGAGCGTGGCGAGGAACCGGTGCCGATGGACCGATTCCGGCCCAACCTCGTGGTCGCCGGTGCAGCCCCCTACGCGGAGGACACGTGGAGCCGGGTGCGGATAGGACCGGTTGTGTTCCGCTGCGCCGGCCCTTGCGCGCGCTGCATCGTCACGACCACCGACCAGGCAACCGCGGCACGCGGGCCCGAGCCCCTGCGAATGCTCGCCGGCTACCGGCGCGATGCGCGCAAACCCGAGGACGTGAACTTCGGCCAGAACGTCGTCCCGGAAGGCGAGACGGGCGTGATCCGAGTCGGGGATCCGGTGGCCGTCGAAGCCTGAGCCCGGCGATCTACCAGTCGCTGACGCGGCCGCGGCCGGCCTTCCGCTGCGCATCGCGGCGTTTGCCCTCCACCATGCGGCGCTTCTGGCCCCGGGACTTTTGACGCGTGCGACGCCTTTCGGCCTCGGCGGCCTCGACCGAGGCCCGTGCGAGACCGCGCGCGCGTTCCTCGAGCCGGTCACAGAGGGTCAGCCAGGCGAGTTCGCGATTCGCAGCTTGAGAGCGCTCGCGCTGACAGCGGACCTCAATGCCCGTCGGACGGTGCCGCAACCAGACCGTCGAGCTGGTCTTGTTGATCTTTTGGCCGCCGGGCCCCGTGCCGCGGACGAACGCTTCCTCCACGTCGGCCACGCTCCAACCGAGCGCCGCGAATCGTTTCTCGATTTGGATTGGTAAAGCCACGGGGCGCTCCTTTACCTCCAAGGGAAACCTATCGGCCCCGCCGGGGTCAAACCGCGCCACTCTCCGCATGTCACAAACGCCCGCCTCCCTGACCGCTGGTCCCGCCTGGTCCCGCAAGCTCCGCGACGAGATCGGCAAGGCCGTCATCGGACAAGACGCAGTCGTCGAACGCCTCCTGGTGGCACTGCTCGCCAACGGCCACGTCCTGCTCGAAGGCATGCCCGGCCTCGCCAAGACCCTGCTCATCCGGTCCCTCGGCACGGCGCTGGGGGTGCAATTCGAGCGCATCCAGTTCACGCCGGACCTGCTGCCGAGCGACGTGGTCGGCACGATGATCTTCCAGCCGAAGACCGGCGAGTTCTCCGCCCACCGCGGGCCGATCTTCGCCAACCTTGTGCTGGCAGACGAAATCAACCGCGCGCCCGCCAAGGTGCAGAGCGCGCTGCTGGAAGGCATGCAGGAGCGCCAGGTGACGATCGGTGGCCACACCCATCCGTTGCCGAAGCCGTTCTTCGTGATGGCGACGCAGAATCCGGTGGAGCAAGAAGGCACCTACCCGCTGCCGGAGGCGCAGACGGACCGGTTTCTCTTCAAGCTCCTCGTGGACTACCCCTCCCAGACCGAGGAGTCGGCCATGATGGAGCGGTGGGGCCAAGTCACGCGCCAGCCGGCGCTCGCCCCCGTTTCCAACGGCGAGGAACTGCTCGCCCTGCGCGCGGCGGTCGACCAGGTGCACGTCTCGCCGGCGGTACAGGGCTACATTCTCGCGGTGGTGCGCGGCACGCGCGCGCTGGCCGAAAAATCCGGCGACGCGAAGCGCCACCTCACGTTCGGCGCTTCGCCCCGCGCCTCTCTCGCCCTTTACCAGGCGGGAAGGGCGCTCGCCTGGTTGCGCGGACAAGACTTTGTTTCGCCCGCGCTGATCCAAGACCTCGCGCCCGACATCCTGCGTCACCGCGTGGGACTGACGTACGAGGCAGAGGCCGAGGAGATCACCGCCGACCGCGTGATCGCGCAGGTGATCGAGCGCACGCCCGTACCCGCCGGCGCCGTTTGAGCGCGGCGCCCGCCGCACGCGCACGATGGCGAACACCAGCCCGAATCCCGGCCTAGGGAACCCGCTCGCGCTGCTCCGGCGCCTCGAGTGGCGGGTGCGCCACGCCGTGGAGAACGTGCTCAGCGGCGAGTACCGCTCCGCGTTCCGCGGCCGCGGCATGGAATTCGACCAAGTGGTGAAGTACGAGTTCGGCGACGATGTCCGCGACATCGACTGGAACGTCACCGCACGTCTCGGGGAACCGTTCCGCAAGAAGTTCGTCGAGGAACGCGAGGTCACGCTGCTGCTGGTCTTCGAGGATTCGCCCTCGCTGCTCTTCGGTTCCGGCGCGCAATCAAAACGCGAGGCGCTGCTGGAGATCGCCGGCCTCGTCATGCTGCTCGGCGCGGTGAACCGCGACCGCGTCGGCTTCGTCCACGCCTCCCCCGGCGGCACGATGGTCCGTGAACCCGTGCGCGGCCGCGGCCGCATCCTGCACCTCGCCGCCAGCCTCCTTTCCAGACCGGCGCCGGATCCCACGGCGGCCTCGCCGGTTCCGCCTTGGCGCTTTCTGGCGCGCGCGGCGCCCAAGCACAGCATTCTGATCTGGCTCGGCGACTTCCCGCCGGTCGCCCGCGGCCCGCGCGGCGGACCGCAACCGGAGGGCTGGGCGGTGCTGCGCCGGCGCTACCAGACGATGGGTTTCCGCGTGGACGATCCGTGGGAAAGGGAGTTTCCCGCGGCCCGTATCGCGGCTTATGACCCCGCCGCCGGCCGGCTGGTCACGCTCGACGGCGGAGCGGCGGAACGCGCCGCCCACGCCGCCTGGGTCCGGGAGCGGGAAAACGCGTGGTTGGAATTATTCCCGGATCCGCTCTCCCGCCTTACGTTCACGACCCAGGAAAACCGCCTCGACGCGCTGGTGCGCTTCTTCCACGCGCGGATGCAAACCGGCCGGCGTTGAACCCCGCGATGGATAACATCGTACTCCACGACCCTCTCTGGCTGCTGGCGCTCGCCGCGCTGCCGGTGCTCGCGTGGCTTCGCGGGCGACGCCGCACCCCGGTGCTGATCGTTCCGTTCGCCGCCGCCTGGCACCGGCCCTCCCTCGCCACACCCGCGCGCTGGCCGGCGGGGTTGGCGTTCACCGGTCTGGCCCTTCTCGTGGTAGCCCTCGCCCGCCCGCAGCGTGTCGAGGACAAGCGCGAGGTTCGCTCCGAGGGTTACGACATCGTCCTCGCCATCGACCTCTCGACCTCGATGCGCGCCGAGGACTTTGAAAAGGACGGCGAACGCATCAACCGCCTGCAGGCGATCAAGCCGGTGATTCAGGCTTTCATCGAGCGCCGGCCCACCGATCGCATCGGCATAGTGCTGTTCGCCGGCCGCGCCTACACCATGGCGCCGCTGACCTTCGACCACGGCTGGCTCGCTCGGCAGCTCTCGCGCGTGCGGATCGGCATGATCGAGGACGGCACCGCGATCGGCGACGGCTTGGGCGTCGCCCTCACCCGACTCGAGCAGGCCAAGCGCGACCGCGCGGGCCGCCGCATCGGGGCCTTTGTGGTGCTGATGACCGACGGAGCCAACAACCGCGGGGCGCTCGCACCGCTCGACGCCGCGGGCATCGCGAAATCCCGCGGCATCCCGGTCTACACGGTCGGCTCGGGCAAGGAGGGCATCGTTCCCGTGCCCGTCTACGACGACGAGGGACGCAAGCGCGGCTACCAGCGCATGTTGTCGGACCTGGACGAGGGCACGCTGCGGGAGATCGCCAACCAGACCGGCGGGAAGTTTTTCCGCGTGGCCGACACCGGCACGATCGAGAGCGCCTTCCGCGCGATCGACCGGGCGCAGAAAATCGAGTTCCAGGCCAAGAGCTTTCTCGTGACCACGGAACTTTTCTGGTGGGTCGCGGCTCCGGGCCTCGCCGCGCTGCTCGCCGGCGCGGCTTTCGCCCGACCCCTCCAACGCCGGGAGGCCGCCGCATGATCTTCGCCTTGCCAAAAATGTTCTGGTTCCTGCTCGTGCCGGCCGCCCTGGCGGCCTGGGATATCGCGCGCCGCCGTCGCCGCGGCAAAGCGGACCACCCGAACATCCTGCGCGCGGAAGCCGGCCCTTCGTCGGTGGAACTCACACCCGAACGCTCGGGACGCGCCGCCGACGGAGTTCCGCGTCTTCGTCCGTGGTTGTGGTTCGGCCTCGCGCTCGCGGCCGTGGCTCTCGCCCGGCCGCAATGGGGCCGCATCGAGGAGCCGGTCTTCGACCAGTCGCGCGAGATCCTGCTGGCGGTGGACCTCTCGCGTTCGATGCTCGCGACGGACGTAAGCCCGTCGCGCCTCGACCGCGCCAAGCTCCTCATCCAGTCGCTCCTCGAGAAACTCGCGGGCGAGCGCGTCGGGCTGGTCGTTTTCGCCGGCACCTCCTTTCTGCAGGCGCCGTTGAGCGCCGACTACGAAATCC
>JBEGJD010000061.1:0-3404 GCA_041184765.1 Verrucomicrobiota bacterium
CCACACTGGGATGACGGACCTATCCCACCGAACTGCCATGCCGTCATCGCACACCCACCCCTCCCTCGTGAAGTTCCTCGCTCTCGCCGCCGCCTTGATCTCGGCGCACGGTTCACTGAACGCCGCCAGCGCGCCGGCGACGCCGGCGGCGGACGCCGTGCAGCTTTCGCCGTTCATCATCTCCACCGAACGCGAAGCGGGTTGGTCGGCCAACGAGACGCTCTCCGCCACCCGCACGCGGCAGGCCCTGAAGGACGTGCCGGTCAACATCGACGCCATCACGGCGGACTTCATCGAGGACCTCGGCCTCAACACCGCCGACGAGGTCACGCAGTTCGTCGCCAACGTCTACGCGGCGCCCACGATGGAGAACGACAACCAGACCGATAATTTCTCGTTCCGTGGACTGTCCCAGCGCTTCAACGTCTCGCGGAACTACTTCCGCTGGTACATCCCGAGCGACACCTACAACGTCGAACGCATCGACTTCGGCAAGGGCTCCAACTCGCTGATCTTCGGCGACGTCGAGCCGGGCGGCCAGGGCTCCGTCTTCACGAAACGCGCGCTCATGCGGAACTTCGGCACGCTCCTCGTCCAGCAGGGTAGCGAGGGCGCCTACCGCTACCAACTCGATGTGAACCGCCGCCTGCGCGACAACCTCGCCGTGCGACTGAACGCTGTGCGGCGCCAGGAGAAGACGTTCCAAGACGCCTCGGCGTACAAACTCGCCGGCGAGACGATCACGGTCACTTGGCAGCCGTTCCGCGACACGATGATCCGCTTCGAGGCCGAGCGGGGCGATTTTGAAAACGCCCGCGGGTTCTCGGGCATCACCGTCCGCGAGCAGTCCGCGCGGTCGCTCGGCTTTACCAACGTCGGCGCGTGGTACACCTCGGACGGGGCGTGGTTCAATCAATCAGCTCTCGCCGTCGCCGACCGCACGTCCACCAACGGCCCCGCCGGCGGTTCACTTTCACTGTTGGAAGGCGGATACGTGGATGTCGCGATGCGCAACGCGGCCGGGACGATCACGGGCACCCGCCGTTTCGCCGGGTTACCGAAGCATTACAACCTCCGTGGCTCGTTCGACCGGCAGGGCCGGCCTTTCAGCACCTATTCCGTCACCATCGAGCAGCGAGTCGGGCCGCTCGGGCTGGAGTTGGCCTACAACCACCAGAACCAGGACGGACTTAGGAACGACAATTTCTTCAGCAGCACCGTGAGCCTCGATGTGAACGGCCGGCCCTACATCGACTCGGTCGGCATCGACTGGAAACGCTTCGGCAACGACGTCGACGCGTTTCGCGGCACCGCCGTGTTGCCGTTGCAGCTGGCCGGCTGGATGAAGCAGACGCTCGTCGGCACCGCCGAGTACCGCGAGGACTTCACCAACAATTACCGCAAGGCGCTCTACAACGTGAAGCGCTTCGAGAACGGACTGGTCTCCGCGGTCAGCCAGACCAACGACCGCGTGCGGTTCAGACTCTACCTCGATGACCCGCAGTTCTACTCCCGCGCGTTGTTCGACCGCTTCACTTTGGAGAAATTGCCGGCGAACCGCGACTTCGAGGCCAAGCAGCTTTCATTCGGCAACGCGGCCGACGGCACCGAGTGGCGACAGGCGTACGCCGCGGCCGTCTCCGCCAACGGCAGCTACTTCAAGGGCCGTCTTCAGTCGCTGTTCGGAGTGCGCTGGGACTGGAACCGCACCTACGAGTACCGCGGCACCCGCACGTTCGGCACCTACCGCGAGGACATCCCGCCGCCCGACCGGGCCGAGGCGCTCCCGGGTGAGTACGTGGAGAACCCGAACCTGCACCTTTTCAACACAAGCTACTCAGCCGGTCTCACCTGGGCCCTCAACCGCGACATCAACCTCTATGGCGTCTACTCCGACTCGTTCCGGTGGCAGGACGCCCGCACGTTCGACAAAAAGGTCTTCGGGCCGATCTCGGGCGTGACCAAGGAGCTCGGCCTGAAGGGCGGCGTGCTCGACAACCGCGTCACCTTCACGCTCGGGGTCTTCCACATCGACCGGCAAAACGTCGAGTTCCGCTGGAATCCCTCGAGCTTCAGCGCCGGCGACGTCGAGAACCTGATGAACCCGAACAACATCACGGCCGATGACCCGCGGTACGTCACCTCTTGGCGCGACGTGAACCAGTTTCGCAGCATCCTCTCGACTGAGACCTCGAAGGGTTTCGACCTCACCGTGCTCACCCGGCCCGCGAAGGGCCTGCAGGCGCGCTTCACCGTCGGCCGCGCCGATGTGATCACGCGACCCGACTTCTCCTCGTTCCGCGCCTACTATGAGGCCGCGGTGAAGCGCGGCGACGAAGCGCCCTCGCTTATCGCCGACGCCAAGGAGGTGCTCGATTCGAGCGACTTCGCCACCAAGCCGTCCGGCGCCCGCGCCGCACCGTGGTCGGCGAGCTGGATCCTCGACTACAGCTTCGCCCGCGACGCCTGTATGCCGTTGCGCGGGACACGCGTCGGCGTGAACGGCAGCTGGCGCGACGCCTACCTGCTCGGCATCAGCAACGGCCGCGAGTTGATCGGCGGCACGACCCACGGGGTGAACGCCTACGTGATGAGAGACCAGAAAGTCTGGGGCCAGCAACTGCGCGTGCGCCTCGGCGTGCGCAACCTCATCGACCTCGAGAACACCGGCGAGTCGCGCAAGACCGGCTTCACCACCCTTGCCAACGGCACCGTGGCCTACCGCTACACCTACGTGATGCCACCCCGCTGGGACCTCACCGCCACCGTCCGCTTCTAACTCCCAACCGATGGGGTCAGGGCGTTCATTGTTTCAGCAACAAACGCCCCCCGCTCCGTTAACGCCGAACGCCCTGACCCCATTCCCAAGGGGTCAGGGCGTTCAATGTTCAACCAGCGGCGCGTCCGAATACCGGAAACCTCAAAACTCACGGACCGAGTGGCACGGCGGCGCTAATAGAGTCGCTATTCGCCGGAATCCGGCGCCGGCTCGCCGCCCTCATGGCCGCCCGCCTTCCCTCGAACGACGGTTCCGAGCTCTACGACCGCACCGTCGCCCAACTCACCAGCCGGTTGCGACGCATGCGCACGCCTCACCAGCTGATGGGCACCCTTCGCTGGGGAGCCGGGGAACTTGACCGGGCCTACGCGAACGCCCCCGCCGAGGCCCGTGCCGCGGTCGCCTGCCGCGAGGGTTGCGCCGCATGTTGCCACGTGGCGGTGGATGTCCAAGCCCACGAGGTCCTGTACGCGGCGGACCACATCCAGGTGAGTTTTTCCCCGCAGGCCCTGAACGAGGCGGTCGAACGACTGGATGCCCACCGCAGCCGCGTGGCCGCCTTCACGGCCGGTGAGCGCGACCAAAGCCGGCAGGCCTGCGCCCTGCTCCAAACGGGAGCCTGCAC